>JADLBK010000181.1 GCA_020847755.1 Flavobacteriales bacterium
CGAACGGGATATATGCATGGCCATACATACATCTAACATTCTGAATTTCAAACCCCTGTACGTTCCCAGCAGAAGAGAAGCACCTCCTCAGCCCCTGCCGTCGACCTCGAGCCCAAGCATGATCATCCCCGCTCCATGTCCTTGAGCGTCAGTTGATCCATGTCATCCCTCACCGGTGCGACCAAGTGGCCAACACCGACCGCCCTCACGCCCGAACATATGTATGGCCATACATACATTCGGACAGCCTTCCGGGCTGGGTCTCCTATTTCACCGCCACCCCGTAGGCCACCGTATGCCAACCGGACGGGGTCCACGGGCACACAACGGCATCGAGCCGTGCCAGGGCATCGCGCTGTCGCTCAGTGCGTCCCAGGTTCGCCAACAGGCCCGTGGTCCGGACCTCCACCTGTTCGAACGGCGCGAACAGCGACAGGTCCTGCGGCAAGTGGAGGTAGCGCCAGTAGTGCTCCCAAGCGACGAACCGACGGCGAAGCCACTGGTGCAGGATGGTCCCGGCGAGGTTCTCGGCCCAAAGCAGAACGCCACCGGGCTTCAGCACGCGGTGTGCCTCCAGCAGGGCCTGCGATTGCCGGTCGGGGGTGCTCAAGGCGCCGAGCATGCTCTTGAGCGCCACCACGTCGAAACTGGCGTCCGGCTTGGGAATGGCCAGCGCGTCGATGGTCTCATAGGTGATGGCCTCCTGCCATCCCATGGACCGGTGCAGCTCCCTGGCGCGATCCGTGGGGCCCCGCAGGTCGCTGCACACCGTGGTCAGTCCGTGTTCGGCCAGCATCAGGCTGAGCCCGCCGTCCCGTTCGCCCAACGCCAGCGCCTGGCCATCGCGACCGGGCAGGCGTTGAAGGGCCTGCCGCCAGAGGGGGTAGGCCCGCGACCAGGTTCGGACCTCCCACTGAAAGAAAAGGTCCAGGTGATCGGACGCTGCGGACATGCGACAAAGAAAAGAGGCGGCCGGTCGGCCGCCTCTTCGCTCGGGTTGTTCAGGCTCACTTGGCCACGGCGACGCTTCGCTTTTCGCGGATGACCGTGATCTTGACCTGACCAGGATATGTAAGCTCGTTCTGGATCCGTTCGGCGATGAGCAGGCTGAGCTCGTCCGACTGGGCGTCGGTGATGCGCTCGCTCTCCACCATCACGCGAAGCTCGCGTCCTGCTTGGATGGCAAAGGCCTTGGTGACGCCGTTGTAGCTCATGGCCAGACCTTCCAGGTCCTTCAGTCGCTGGATGTAGGCCTCCACGGCCTCGCGTCGGGCACCGGGACGTGCCCCACTGATGGCATCGCAGGCCTGCACGATGGGCGAGAGCAGCGTGGTCATTTCGATCTCGTCGTGGTGGGCACCGATCGCGTTGCAGACGTCGGGCTTCTCGCCGTACTTCTCGGCCAGTTTCATGCCCAGCAGGGCGTGAGGCAGTTCGGGCTCCTCATCGGGCACCTTGCCGATGTCGTGCAGCAGTCCGGCACGCTTGGCGGTCTTGGGGTTGAGGCCGAGTTCGGCGGCCATGATGGCGCTGAGGTTGGCCACTTCGCGGCTGTGCTGCAACAGATTCTGTCCGTAGCTGCTGCGGAAGCGCATGCGGCCTACCATGCGGATGAGCTCGTTGTGGAGGCCGTGGATACCCAGATCGATGCAGGTGCGCTTGCCGGTCTCGATGATCTCCTCCTCCCGGTGCTTCTTCGTCTTGGCCACGACCTCCTCGATGCGGGCCGGATGGATGCGTCCGTCCTTCACCAGCTGGTGCAGGGCGAGCCGGGCGGTCTCACGCCGGACGGGATCGAAGCAGCTCAGGATGATCGCCCCGGGGGTGTCGTCCACGATCACCTCCACGCCTGTGGCCTCCTCCAGGGTGCGGATGTTGCGGCCTTCGCGTCCGATGATCCGGCCTTTCACATCGTCGTTCTCGATGTTGAACACGCTCACGCTGTTCTCGATCGCATGCTCGGTGGCCACCCGCTGGATGGTCTGGATCACGATCCGCTTGGCCTCCTTGTTCGCGTTGATCCTGGCCTCCTCCTGAACCTCCTTGATGTGCGCCATGGCGCCGGTGCGTGCCTCATCCTTCAGGCTGTCCATCAGCTGCTTACGAGCCTCGTCCGCATTCATGCTGGCCACCTTTTCCAGCAGGGCCACTTGCTTCTGGTGCATCTTGTCGACCTCTTCCTTTCGGCGGGTGAGCCCGTCCATCTTCTGGGCCAGGTCCTGCTTCAATTGGTCCACCTGCTTCTCCTTTTGCGCCAGGTCCTGCTGTTGGCGGCTGAGCTGTTGTTCCCGCTGCTTGATCCGCTCCTGGCCCTGCTGGGCTTTCTTGTCGCGTTCGCGCAGGTCACGCTCATGCTCCTCCTTCAACTGGAGGAACTTCTCCTTCGCTTGCACCAATTTCTCCTTCTTGAGCGCCTCACCCTCGGCCTCGGCTTCGCGGAGGAGGGCATCGCGTCGCTTGCGCAGGAGCCCGTTGAGGAATACGGCGACGACCGCCCCACCGGCCACCAGGCCGGCCAGCAGGCCGATGATCACTGACAGAATATCCATGTCCATGTTGGTTGTTGGTTAACATGGACCACGTCCTCCGCAGTTGGGGGACGAAGCATGCGATCAACCGGCGGCCGCGTGAAGGAGCTCGTCGAGACGGTCAAGCTCGCCCAAGGCCTGGGCCTGCTCCTTGACCACGGTACCGTTCAATGCCCGCACGCTCACCTCCAGGGCCGCCATGGCCAGCAGGTCCTGCTTGTCGGTGAGGGGGTAATGCGTGCGGAGCCGGTCCATGCTCTCGTTGATCTCCTGTGCGGCCTGACGGACGTGCTGCTCCTCATCCGGATGGATGTTGAGCGGGTATGCCCGCCCGGCGATCTCGATCCTGATCGATAGGTCTTCCATGGTCTTCCGCGCCCAGCTCGTTCAGTTGTTCAACAAAGCCAGGCAGCGGTCGATCTCGTTCACCAGTTCATCGATCCGTTGCTTCGTTCCCTGACCCTCCTCCACCCCTTGACGGGCCTTGGCGGTCCGGAGGACCTCGTTCTCCTTCTCCAGCTCGGCGATCCGGGCCTCCAGCACGGCGATGCGTTGCCCCAGCTCCCGCTCGGAGCTACCGACACGGTCCAATTGGGCACGCAGTTCGCGGTGTTGGCGAAGGAGTTGGGCCACCCGGTCGTGCACCGATCGAAGCCGCTCCACCAGTTCGCTCATCTGCCAGGAAGGACCTTCCGTGGTCCGAGGTCAAAGATAACCGGCGCGCACCTTCCACCTTCCGGGATCTTTGAACCTCAACTTGTTGATGCGTGGAACCACCACCCGGAGGGGCTGCGGCCGCCCACCGGATAGGTTTGTCGGCCATCCCCGCAGCAGCCCTAAACAACGCTTTGATCAATGAGATATAGAATGCTGATGATCATTGCTTTAAAGGCATTTGATTCACTTGGACAGGAACCCGGATGGAACGCTCCGCCTCGGGCTCCGTTGGACATTCCGCTCAACGTCGCTGGCAACTTCATGGAGCTGCGCTCGGACCATTTTCACTCCGGTGTCGACCTGAAAACGAACGGCGTGGAAGGGCTTCCGGTCCGTGCTGTCGCGGCTGGTCGCGTGAGCCGGGTGAAGATGAGCCCTTGGGGCTATGGGATCGCCGTGTACATCGACCATCCTGGTGGCCTCACCAGCGTGTACGGACACCTGCAGGCCCTGGCTCCCGCCCTTGCGTCGCAAGTCCTTGAGGCCCAGTACAAGGCACAGGATTACACGGTGGACCTCACCCCTCCGGACGTGAACCTCCAGTTCGCCGCGGGCGAGGTGATCGGCCGGAGCGGCAACACGGGCGGAAGCTCCGGCCCGCACCTGCACTACGAAGTGCGACGAACTGCCGATCAGCATGCCGTGGATCCTGAGTCCTTCGGGTTGGAGCTGGCCGACTCGCGTGCCCCGATCATCCGTGGGCTGCGGCTCTACGCGCTGGACAGCACCGCCCGCCATAGCCCCTACCCGGGAGAGGCCAAAGGATTCGCCACCGAACTGGGGCCCGACGGCTACCGGCTGCGCTCCGGGTCCGAACCGGCTGCCGTGGGGCCGATCGGCCTCGCGGTGCATACCGTGGACCACTACGATGGCTCTTCCAACGTGTGCGGTGTCCGGCGCATCGATCTCGACGTGGACGGCCAACAGCTCTTCTCGGTGCACTTGGACGAAGTGGACTTCGCCCTGCAGCGCTACGTGAACGCCCACATGGACCATGCCCTGTTCCGCGACAGCGACATGCACTACCACCGCTGCTACCGCCAGCCCAACGACCGTTCCATCCTGTACGAAGGGGACGGGACCTTCGTCCCCACACCGGGGCGGCGTCATGCCTGCACGCTGAAGGTGCTGGACGCCAACGGGAACAGCGCGGTGCTGCGGTTCACACTTCGCGGGGCCATGGCGGAGGAGGCCCGGAACTGGCCGGGTCGTGCGTCCGGCACCAACATGTTCCACTGGGACCGCGAGAACGTGCTGGTCCAGCCCGGCCTGCGCTTCACCCTGCCGGCCAACGCCTTGTATGACGACGAGCCGATCATGTACAGCCGGGCGGATGCACCACCCAAGAGCCTGACCCCGCTGCACCAGGTGCTGAGCGATCTGGTGCCCCTGCATGTGCAGGCCGAGGTGGCCCTGGAAGCCACGGTCCTGCCGACCGAACTCCGGACCAAGGCGGTGGTGATGCGGCGCGACCGCAAGGGCCGGACGTCCAGCCTGGGCGGACGCTGGAACGATGGATGGGTCACCACGCGCACCAAGACCTTCGGCGGTTTCTTCCTGCGGGTGGACACGATTCCGCCCACGCTGACGGCCGTGGACCTGCGGTCGGACATGCGCGGCCGCGAGGGCTTCCGCTTCAAGGTGCAGGATGACCTCAGCGGGGTGGAGAAATGGTCGGCGACGCTTGATGGCAAATGGATCATGCTGGTCTACGACCCCAAGACCAAGACCCTCACCCACCAATTCGACAAGTTCTCTGAAGGACCAGGTAAGCGCGCGCTGGTGGTGGAAGCGACGGACGAGCGCGGTAACCGGGCACAAAGCACCCATACGTTCCAACGGTGAGGTCCTTGGCGATCAGCGCATTGGTCGCCCTGCTGCTTGCGGGGTGCACCGCCCCCTCCTCCCCGGAGCCCCGCTGGCTGGCCCACGCGGGGTGCGGGACGGCCTGCGAATCGCCGGTCAACTCCACACTGGCCGTGCTGGAGGCCATGGGGCATGGTGTGGACGGCATCGAACTGGACGTACAGCTCAGCGCCGACGGCGTCCTCATCGCCTTCCATCCGGACCGATTGGAGGTCAGCACCAACGGCACCGGCCTGGTGAACGCGTGGGTGTGGGCCGACCTCCGCCGGTTGAGCCTCGCGGATCGTCCCGAGGTGCGGCTGGCGCGGGTGGAGGACCTGATGCGCCTGGACAGCGCCGGGAACCTCCAATGGGTGCTGGACATCAAGCTCTTTGCCGCCGGCGACTGGGTGCCCTACCTCGACCGCTTCGCTGAAGCCTTGCGCGCATTGGAGACCAACAGTGCCGCGATCGGCCGTGTCCGGATCGAATGCCGCGACCTGGAGTTCCTTACGCGGGTGCAGCGGTCGGCGCCCCATTGGGAACTGGGCCTGGTGGCCACGGATCCGATCAAGGCATTGGGCGAAGCACGCGGCCGCGGCATCCCATGGGTGGTTCTCCCGATGGACCGGACGGAGCGCAACGTGGTGCAGGCCGCCCATGACCTGGGCTTGCGGGTGTCCACCTTCGGGGCTTCCACGAAGGGAGAATTGCGCGAAGCCTGGGCCCTCGGCGTGGATGAGGTGCAGCTCGACGACCCTGGTGTCCTGCCTGTTCGCTGATCAGCGATCCACGACCAAGCGTCCGGACCATCCCCGGTCGTCGCCGATGACACGCAGGGTATAGACCCCGGAGGCCAATCCGGCCAGGTCCACGGCCATCACGGCCGACGGGCGCACACGTCCCACTTCGCGCACCACCTGACCACCGGCGTTCTGCAGCACGAGCACGCCGCTCACCCCGCTCGGCAGCCGGAAGTGCATCACATCCTCACCATCCACGGAACGGGCCTGGGCAAAAGGGGTCAGGACCAGGGCAAGGACGAGGAGCAGGGAGCGCATGGCCTCAAGGTAGGGCGAAGGCCGGGCCCTTGGCAAGGTCCTTGGAACGGCGGCGGGCGATGGAACCTACCTTTGGCGCGATGCGAAAGTTCCTGTTGCTGTTGGCCCTTCTGGGCCTCGTCGAGGCCCGGGCCCAGGAGCCCGGCCCCACCCGTGACCTGGTGCAGTTCAGCGGTGTGGTGGTGAGCGGGGACAGCCTGCTGCCCGTGCCGTTCACCAACATCCTCATCAAGCACAGCTACCGCGGTACCATCAGCGATGTGTATGGCTACTTCTCCTTCGTGGCGCAGGAGGGCGATACGTTGATCTTCTCGGCCGTGGGCTTCAAGCGGTCGCAGTTCGTGGTGCCCATGGACCTGGAGGAGAGCAAGTACAGCATGATCCATCAGCTGAACGCCGACACGATCCTGCTGGGTCAGGCCAATGTGTACCCCTGGCCGAGCCGTGAGCAGTTCCGCGACGCGTTCCTCAACCTGAAGCTGGCCGACGACGACTATCAACTCGCGATGCGCAATCTCTCCCCGGCCGAGATGCTCCAGCGCATGGAGAACCTGCCGCCCGACGCGTACGAGAGCTTCCGCTACCAGATGGCGATGGACCAGACCCGACTGTACCAACAGGGCGGCATGCCCACGGTCAACCTGTTCAACCCCATCGCCTGGGCGCAGTTCCTGCAGGCATGGAAGAGCGGGGCGTTCAAGAAGAAGCAGTGATCGTGTCGCGCCCGGCCCCCGACCACCTCTGGACCTATTTCGAGCGGGCGTGGCGGACCGCGCCGGAGCGCCTGGCGTTGCATGTCGACGGCCGGGGTTGGACCTATGCGGAACTGGCCGTCCGTGCCCTGGCCGTGAGCGAAGCCGTTCAACGGCATCAGCCGAACGGACCCTTCGTGGGGCTGCACGCCCACCGCAGCATCGGCGCCTACGCCGGCCTTCTGGGCATCCTTCACGCAGGCAAGGCCTACGTGCCGTTGAACCCGCAGGTGCCTGCGGACCGGCTCTCCACCATCGCCGGCCTGGCCGACCTTGAGCTGATCGTGGCCGACGCCGCACGGGAGGCCTCTGCACAGGACCTGGCGGCCCGTCGCTCCGCTCCCTGCGGCATCGTGCTCGCCGGTGATGCCATCGGCCCGGCGGCACCGCATCGGGCCGGCCAGGAGGCCTACATGCTCTTCACCTCGGGAAGCACCGGCGTGCCAAAGGGTGTGCCCATCCGGCATGCCAGCGTGGTGGCCTATGTGGAACACCTGCTGGAGCGCTTCGAAGCCGGACCCGAGGACCGGTTCTCGCAGACCTTCGAGCTCACCTTCGACCTCAGCGTGCACGACCTGTTCGTGTGCTGGGCCGCCGGAGCCTCGCTGCACGTGCTGCCGCAGGATCAGCTCATGGCCCCGGCCCGCTTCATCCGTGAGCACGGCATCACCCAGTGGTTCAGCGTGCCCAGCGCGGCCGTGCTGTTGGACCGCATGCGGCTGCTGAAGCCCGGTGCCTTCCCCAGCCTTCGCGTCAGCGCCTTCTGCGGCGAACCGCTGCCTGCCGACCTCGCCGTCAAGTGGGCCGCCGCCACACCGAACGGACGTGTGGAGAACCTCTACGGCCCCACGGAGGCCACGATCGCCATCACCGGCCATGTGCTGGACCCCACAACACCCAAGGCCCGACATGGCATCCTCTGCATCGGGCGTCCCTTCCCCGGAGCCCGGGTGCGCGTGGTGGATGCGGACGGCAACGACGCTCCGATCGGCGAGCTGTGGTTGGGCGGCCCGCAATTGAGCACCGGCTACTGGAAGGATCCCGAGCGCACGGCCACCGCGTTCGTCATCGGAGGCCCGGACCGGGAGCGGTACTACCGCACGGGCGACCAGGTGCAGCGCGACGCCGATGGCGACCTCTACTTCATCAGCCGGTTGGACGACCAGGTGAAGGTGCGCGGCCACCGTATCGAGCTGCAGGAAGTGAACCAGGTGCTGAAGGCCGTCAGTGGGGGTGCGTTCGCCTATGCGCTGGCTCACCCCGTGCGCGACGGCATCGCGCAGGGCATCGAGGCGTTCCTGCCCCTGGCCCTGCAGGCCGAAGGTGCCTCCATCCTGGAAGCCTGCGCACTGCGGCTGCCGGAGTACATGGTGCCGGCCCGCCTGCACTTCACGGACGACATCCCCTTCACCACGAGCGGCAAGGCCGACCTTCGGGCCTTGCGGGCGCGGCTGGAGGAGCCCGCACGAACCGGGGATCGATAACTTCGGCGCCATGTCCTTCAACGAGGTCACTGTGCGCGAGCGGATCCGCACCGCGCTGACGCCCCGGCTCACCGAGATGGGCCTCACCCAGGCCGACGTGGGCGACGGCATGAGCCTGACCCAAAGCGGCGTGCTCGACTCCTTCGCCCTGATGGAGCTGATCGGCCGGCTGGAGCAGGACCTCCACGTGGAACTGGACTTCGAGTCGGTGGAGCCCGAGCAGTTCACCACGGTGAAGGGCCTGGCCGCCGCCTTCGTCAAAGCCCTCACAGCGTGATCGCGGTGCGTGCCCTGGAGCGGGACGCCCCACCGGAGGACCTGCTCGCCGTTGAAGGGCTCTTCGCGGCGATGTACGACCATATGAGCGGCCTGGGCTTGATGGTGCCGCTGGCGCCGGGCGGGGCGGGTCTGTGGTTGAAGGCCCTGATGCCGATGCTGGGCAAGCTGCACACCATCCACGTGGCCTGGGCGCAGGAGCCTGCCGCACCCGGCCGCCTCGGGGCGCCGCGCGCCGTGGGCTTCGCCGCAGGCAGCATCCGCGTCGGTCCGGCGCACCTTGGCGGCCTTCGCTCGGGCGCCGTCACCCACCTGTACGTGGACCCGTCCGAGCGCGGCGGTGGTGTGGGGCGTCGGCTCTACGAGGCCTTGTCGGGCTGGTTCACCGAACGGGGCCTGCTGCACCAGGAACTGGAGGTGCTGGTGAACAACGAGCCCGCGCGCCGCTTCTGGACCTCCCTGGGCTTCGTGCCGGACCACCTGGTGATGCGGCGCCTGCCGGCCCGGTCATGACGATCGCACCGGATACCGTGCTCTTCGCGAACGGCGCACAGCGCGTGACGGCCGGCGACCTGCTGCGGACCTTGCGCGACCTGGGCGTGCGGCCCGGCGACCTCCTCTTCCTGCACACCGACCTGCTGCGGTTCGGCCGGCCGGCACCCGAGCTCATGCGCGTGCGGGGAGCCCTGTTCGACGCGCTCATCGCCGTGCTGCGCGAAGCCATCGGCCCGCAGGGCACCCTGATGATGCTCACGCTCTCCACCCGCACGCTCGACATCGGACGCTTCGACGTGGAGCGTACGCCCGGCGAGGCGGGCGCGCTCACCGAGCACTTCCGCCGGTTGCCCGGAGTGCGCCGCATCCCCCACCCCACCCACAGCGCAGCGGTGGAAGGCCCGAGGACCGACCTCTTCATGCATCCGCCCGTGCACCCCTTCGGCGCCGGTTCGCTCTTCGACCACTTGAAACGCGAAGGAGGCAAGCTGCTCTTCCTGGGAGCCGATTTCCACTGGTGCACCTTCAACCACCACATCGAGACCATGCTGCCGGTGCGCTACCGGCGCGAGGAGCGGGTGCCCATGACGATCGTCCGCGACGGCGCGGAGGAGCGCGGTGAGGCCATCCGCTTCCGCAAACCGGCCCGCTACTGGACGAGCTTCGCCCGCTTCCGCGCGGCGCTGCTGGAACGGGGGATCCTGCGTGAGCGACCTCTGGGGCGGGGGATCGTGTCCGTGTCCGACGCGATGGCCCAGTTCGAGCTGGGTACCGAGCTGTTGCGTCGCGACCAGCGCTACTTCATGAACGTGCAACCGTGGGGCCGCTTCATGCTCTTCAAGGCGAAGGAGCGGGCCGGCCGGCTGTTGCGCGCGCTCGGTCTCCGGCGGTGAACCGCGCTGGCGGTGGTGTGTACCGTGGTGAAAACCACAGCCATGTCACCTGCACGCCTGCTATCGATCCTCCTCCTGCTGCCCTCCCTGCCCGCCTTTCCCCAGGCCATGGGCAACCTGATGTACGAGAGCAACAGCCGCATTTTCTTCCAGCAGGCCGAACAGCCCGTGAAGGCCACCGTGCAGGGCAACATGCTCGTGCTGGAGGTGAACGCCATGATGAACGCCACCGCCGATAGCTACCTCGCCATCTTCCACGTGACGCAGCTGGGTCAGACCGCCGAGGAGGCCGACAGCCTGATGAACGCCCGCGTGAACGGCGTGATACGCCGGGTGAAACAGGTGGGCGTGAAGGAGAGCGACGTGTTCACGGACATGCTCTCCTTCGTGCCCGTGTACGAGCTCGAAGCCACGCGGAAGCTCTTCAGCACCACCTACCAGGAGGTGCCCGCCGGCTTCGAGATCCAGAAGAACATCCACATCCGCTTCGCCGACGCGCGCGTGCTCGACAAGCTGGTGACCGCGGCCGCCAAGGAGGAGATCTACGATCTGGTGAAGGTGGACTTCTTCGTGGAAAAGCAGAGCGCCTGCTACGACACCCTGCGCATGTTCGCCACGAAGCTGCTGCAGCAGAAGCTGGACAACTTCGACAAGCTGGGGCTGAGGATCAAGGAGAGCCACCGCACCGGGGCCGAGAAGAACGGGGCCTACTTCCCCCTCGACCGCTACACCACCTACCAGACGCGCACCCAGAGCTCGCTGAACAGCCGCCGCAAGGGCCAGGTGGTGAACGACATCCGCCGTCCGCAGACGCTCTTCTACAACAAGGTGCCCTATGGCAACTTCGACATCGTGCTGCACGCCGAGATCACCGAGCCGCCGGTGCAGTACACCTACAACCTCACCCTCACCTGCCAGCTGCCCGAAGCCTTCGCCGACAACAGGAAGGAGGTGAAGGAGATCATCAAGCACGTGTGGATCAACGACAAGGGCGACGCCAAGCTGATCGCGCTGCCCTGAGCGGGGACAGCCCGCCACCCCATGGGGCGGCTAGCTTTGCGCCGTGCGCACTGCGAACCTCCTCTCCGGCCTCCTTCTGCTCCTCAGCGGCTGCGGCCGGGAACAGGAGACCATCCGCCCCACGGTGGGCCCCATCACCGAGAGCGTCTACGCCAGTGGCATCGTGAAGGCCGCCGGCCAGTACCAGGTGTACCCCACGGTGACCGGCACGGTGATGGCGCTGCTGGTGAAGGAGGGGGATACCATCGCCGCCGGCACACCGCTGGTGCGCATCGACGACCGCACCGCCGGCGCCAGCACCCGCATCTCCTCCGCGCAAGTGCGGCTGCTGGAGCAGAACGCTGCGGACAATGGCCCCGTGCTCACCCAGTTGCGCGAGGCCGTGGACCAGGCGCGTGATCGGTACAAGGTGGACAGCACGAACTACGAACGGCAGAAAGCCCTCTGGGCCCAGCAGATCGGCAGCCGCAGCGAGTATGAGCAACGTGAACTGGCCTTCACCACCAGCAAGGCCGGGCTGACCCGTGCGGTGAAGGCCCTGCAGGAAGCGCGCGA
>JADLBK010000182.1 GCA_020847755.1 Flavobacteriales bacterium
AGCCGTTGGTGGTGAAGGCCCTGATCACATGGAGCCCGGGCGAAAGGTCGCGGATATCCAGTGAACCGTTCGCTCCGGTACGCCTGCCGGGGATCACCCGGCCATCCGCCGCGATCAGGTCCACGGCGACACCGGCCCCCGGATCGGGCAGGCGCACCTGATCGGTGGCCGGGTTGGGGAAGGCGCGGAGGAGCAACGCGGCAGGGTGTGCGTGCAGTGCCGTGGACGGGTCGTAGGTGAGCCGTGCGCTCGGGGTCCGGTCGCTCCTGAGCATGTCCACGGAACGGCGGGAGCACCTCACCGATGGTATCGGGAAACGAACCTCCACCTGCTGCCTAGCGCTTGATCAAGGTCGTGCGATGGATCCGGGCATCACCTCGCCAGAAAAAAGCCGTGTAGGCCCCATTGCTCAGCCCCTGCAGGTCGATCGTGGTCGTGGTGGTGAGCGACCGATCCATCACAAGTGCACCTCGTGGATCATACAGCACCAGTCGCACCGGGCCGGATCCTCCGGGCTGTACCGTGAAGCTATCGGCAAATGGGTTGGGGAACACAGCGACCCCGGAGCTCTGCAACAAAATGGCCACATCGTCATGGAACTCCACGATGATGGAGTCGATGAAGTTGGTATGGCTCCATTGGCCGGATGTGTCGTGACCTCGAACCGCCAGGCTCAGTCCGGTATACAGCGGGAACGGGCCGTCAGAGGTCAATGTGTCCGCAATGTCGATGGACGGAGGGAAGCCGGTGAATGGCGCGCCCAAGCCGAACCCCGGGTCGGGTTGGCCGTCCAGCACAAAGGCCTCAACGGCATCGATCAGGCCGGCCTCCGCTGGTGTAATGACCACCATGGGGGTGGTGTTCGTGATGCCCCAGCGGCCATCGGAGGTGCGCGATCGGACAAAGAGCGTGTTGTGGCCCTCCACAGCAGCAGTAAGGTCCGGGGAAGCGCCAACTTCCGCGGTGTCCGGTGTGCTGCCGGACCACAACACCTGTCCTTGCCCGAAGCCGGGGTCGTTGTTCACGAACACCTCGGTACGCTCCAGGTCCGCCGTGTTCGGAGCTTCGGTGATCAGCACCGGCCTGAATTGGGTAAGCCCCCATCGCGTACTGTCATCATGAACACGGAACCCGACGATGTGCGAACCCAGGGGAAGACCGCTCAGGTCAATGGCCAGCTCAAGCAGGGTATCCTGAGCCGCCGGGAATTGAAAGGACGTGTTCAGCCCGAAGCCAAGGTCCTGTCCGACCCAATACTCACCGCGGATGACGCGCTGGCCGATCGCCGTTCCGGCGATGAGGACGGCCACTGCCCACATGAGCGCACGCATGGCTCAAGGATTGGCGCGTGTGCTGAGCGTCACCTGCACACTGCCGCCAGGCAGTGCGTTCAGTGTGGACTCCAGCGCATAGATCGAGGGCACGGGGGGAATGCCGCTCAAGCGATAGGGGCTGATGCCGCTGAAGATGCCATATTCATCCGCGCCACCGGGGGCGTAGACCGGATGGTCAGGGATGTCCCAGCGCCCGTCATCCGAAGCCCCGACAAGTGGGATGCCGACATTCGTCATCTGCACCACAAGGTTGTCCGGGAAACCCGGGATCACCTGGGTGACGAGGTTGTCGTGCACCGTGTTGTTGCTGCCGCTGACGGTGCCCTGGTGGAAGACGTTGTAGGCCACCTCGGCATCCCGGACGGCTTGCGTACCCGTGGATGTGAACGTATTGTGCGTCACGATCAACCCGGCCATCTGGTCGCCCGCATCGTTCAGCGAGAGCGTGCCCGTGAACACGTTGTTCCGGACCGTGAGGTTGTTGATCGTTTGTGGATTGACGCTCTGGGTGATGCGGTAGGCATAGTTCTCAGCGATGAGCACCCCGGACGTGGTACCGCCCATGTTGATCTCGGCGAGCTCGAAGAAATTCCTGCGCACGGTGATGTTCGATGTGGACGTGATATCCAAGGCGGCATTGGTGCCCGCGAACCGGATCCCCATGACCGTGCCTCCCTGTGAGCCGGCCCCGAACGCCAAGGTGCCCGAGATGGTGGCCTGCCAGGTGTTGGCCTGCAGATCCGGGTTGCTCCCCGCTCCGGACAGCTTGTAGCCCGGACCGATGATGACGAGGTTCGGCACCGCGACCGACCCCGAGCCATAGGCAACGCTTGACCCCTCCACGTGGATGGTGTCGCCATCCTGCGCGGCCGAGAGCGCGTTCTGCAGGGCGCTGGACCCCGAGAAACAGGTGACACAGTTCGTGGCGAGCACCGCGTTGTTGTTCACTCGCAGGATACGCGCTTGAAGGAGGAACGGGGTGAGTCCCAGGCAAAGCGCGATGCTGGCCCGTGGCCAGGCTGGTGTGGTCATGAGGTCATGCATGGTCCGGTCGTTTCGTGTTGTTCGGTCGTTCTGTGTCGTTCGCATCTGGATCATCGGGACAGGAACTGCTCAATCCCCCACCCCGAAGCCGAAGACCTTGTCCCCGAGGAGGAACCCGTACTCACCGGGTTCCAACGTGCCGTCGAGGACGATCTCGTACACCTGGTCGCCGATGTGCTTGAAGGCCAGCAGCACCCGGTTCTCGGTGACCTCACTGCTGGAGTGGTGGTACCACGCGTGGCTGCTCTTGTTCATGTCCACATAGCGGTCCTTGCGGACGCCCCGCACCTCGAAGCGAACGAGCTCGAACAGGTCCGAGGGGTCCTGGCCCGGATAGGTCTTCACCACGAAGCGGGGGAGCGCCGTCCCGAAGCGCACATTGGAGCGAGCCCCCATGATCTTGAGGGACGAGACCCGGCCGCCGAAGCCGCCATAGCCGCCCCCCGACGAGGACCGGTTCCCCTCCTGCTTCTCCAGCGGTCCGTAGCTCCCGTCCGCCTCCACCGTGTACACCTGGTTCATGAACTCCGGACCGGCATTGCCGGTCGGTGCTCCGGAGGCCGGCCGTGTGTTCCGCGCCTCGTAGACATACGGGTGGGCCAGCGCATCCTGCAGGGCGAGGATCCGCGCCGCATCCTGCATTTCGATGGCGTGCTTGAGGTCGACCCAATTGGCCCGATCGCGCTGCAACCCGGCGGCGGCGGCATAGTTCTGCTCGGCCGCCGCCTGGGCGATCTGGGCATCCAGCCGGCGGATGTGGGTGTCGATGCCATCGGTCTGGGCCTGCGCCCGGGCAGGGATCACGAACGATCCGGCGATCAGGACGATGAGCTGGGCGATGCGTGCGGGGTTCATGGGGTTGTGCATGGATGGGTTCACGGGATGGCGGACCAAAACTCCGCCGGGTCGTCCGGGGATCGGTGGGCGATCGAGGATCCGGCGGTCATGTGCGAGGATCCGGCGGTCAGAGGCGCTCCAGCACCTCCATGAGCTCGGCCTTCTGCCGGCGGCTCACCGGCAGGTTGGCCCCGTCGCTCATGATCACCTCCCCTCCCTCGCCCTTCACGTAGCGGCGGATGTGCTTGCGGTTGATCAGGTGGCTCTGGTGGATGCGCACGAAGCCCTGCCCGCCGAGGAAGGCGTCGAACTCGCTCAGCGGACGGCTCACCACCAGCGGCTTCTTGTCGCCACGCACGTGCACCGAGGTGTAGTTGTTGTCGCTGGTGCAGTACAGGATGTCGTCCAGGTGCACCACCACCAGCCCGCCGGCATCGGGCAGCGCCAGCTGGCGATCGCTCATCAGGGTGCCCAGCAGCGGCGCGATGCGGTCCGGGGCCGACGCATGGCCGACGCGCTCGCGTACGGCCTTGTTCACCGCGTCGTCCAGCTCCTCGGGGTCGATGGGCTTCAGCAGGTAGTCCAGCGCATTGAAGCGGATGGCCTTCACGGCGTAGCTCTCGTGCGCGGTGGTGAAGACCACCTGCGGACGCAGCGGGGCGATCGCCTTCAGCAGATCGAAGCCGGTCATGTCGCCCAGCTCCACGTCCAGGAAGAGCAGGTCAGGGCGCTTGTCCTTCACCAGCGCCACGCCACCGGGCACATCGGCCGCGGTGCCCACCAGGTCCAGTTCGGGATGGCGGCGACGCAGCAGACCCTCCAGCGCCGTGATGCAGATCGCTTCATCGTCGATGATCGCCGCCGTGGTCCGGGTCCCGCTCATGGTGAACGCGTTAGCTCCGCGCAACGCAAGCTACCATCCGCCCCGCGTTCGGCCAAGCGGCACCGCCAGCGACGGTGCCGCCGCGTATCTAGGCCGCCAATTCCAGCGGCAGGTGGATCTCCACCCGCGTGCCCACCGGCACGTCCACATAGGCGAAGCCGGCCGCAGCGCCCTTCTGCTTCTGCAGCAGGTCCAGCCGACCGCGGGTGATGGCGGTGCCCAGGCTGGTCTTCTCCTTGCTCACCGCGCTGCGCGGCTGCGCGCGGCCCACGCCATCGTCCTCCACGCGGATGCGCAGCTGACCCTCCGATCGCTCCACGTGCACGGTGATGTGGCCGGCGCCCTCCTTGCCCGCCACGCCGTGCCAGATGGCGTTCTCCACGAAGGGCTGCGCCAGCAGGGGCGGCACCAGCACGTCCGCGGGGTCCAGCGCGGGATCCACCCGGATGCTGAAGTCGAACTTGCCCTGGGCGCGGATGCGCTCCAGCTCCATGTAGGCGCGCAGCACCTCCAGGTCCTTGTCCAGCGGCACCTCGGCGAAGCGGCTGTTCTCCAGCACGGCGCGCATCAGCCGGGCGAAGCGCGCCAGGAAGCTCTGGGCGCGGTCGGGGTCGTTGCCCTGGATGAAGCCGGCGATGGAGTTGAGCGCGTTGAAGATGAAGTGCGGGTTCATCTGGCTGCGCAGGGCCTGCGTCTCGAAGCGGGCGGCCTCGCGCTCGAGCTCGGCCGTGCGCCGCGCGAACGCCTGCTTCCGGCGGCGGCGGTCCAGCACGAAGGCCGCCCCACCGCCCAGCACCAGCAGGACCCCGCCGCCCGCGGCCGCCAGGGTGCGCGTGCGCTGCCGCTCGATGCGCGCAGCGGCCTCGGCACGCTCCAGGGTGAGCTGCTGCACAAAGGCCAGGCTATCGAGCTGCGCCGCATGCCGTGCCAACTGCTCCCCCATGCGGGTCGCCATGCCCACGCCGTTGATCCGGTCGCGCAGGGTATCGCGCTCCAACACGTAATTGAGCGCCGCCTGATGATCACCCAGCTTCTCGTGACAGTAGAAGAGCCTGTACAACAAGGTGTTCATGGACTGCAGCATGCCGTGCGATCGCGCCAGCACCAATCCACTATCCAACATGACCATGGCCTTGTGCCAATCCTGCAGCATGATCCAGTTGGAGCCGATCCCTTGGTAGGCATTGACCTGTTGCCGAACACGGCCACCTGCTCGTGCCAGGGCCAGTTGACGCTCTTCGATCCTGATCGATGCGCGCGGATCACCGGCGTAGTTCTCCACGGTGGCCAAGGCGCTCAGGCAATCGTTGAGCAGCTCCTCGCTGCCAAGTCGCTCAGCACGGCCCATGGCCACGGCGATCAGTGCTCTCGCGGTGTCAAAACGAGCGACGTGGGGGATACCCCACTGCGCCAGATGCATGCTATCCCGGCTCATCAGGAACATGCCCAAACAGATCCCTGCTTGTACGGCGAGTTGATCAAAGCCTTTGTCCTCCGATGCATGCAGCATGTTCGTCCAGCGCGTGTGCACCTCTTCGTCATTGAGGATGTCCCATCCGATATACGCCAGTCGGTGTTCAGCCAGCAAGCGGTGCCGCTCCGATCCCACGGCGCGGGCAAGCACGGCGGCGCGTGTGGTGTGGTCCATCGCCACCGCATA
>JADLBK010000183.1 GCA_020847755.1 Flavobacteriales bacterium
AGCGGCGAACCCGTGCCCGTGGCGAAAGTGCCCGGCGCGAAGCTGCTCGCCGGCACCATCAACCAGAAGGGCAGTTTGCGCATGCGGGCCGAGAAGGTCGGCGCGGCCACCCTGCTCGCGAACATCGTGCGCGCCGTGCAGCAGGCACAAGGGAGCAAGGCCCCGGTGCAGCAGCTGGTGGACAAGGTGGCGGCCGTCTTCGTGCCCATCGTCATCGGCATCGCCATCCTGAGCGCGATCGCCTGGTGGGTGCTGGGCGGCGAGCACGCCTTCACGCAGGGCCTGCTGGCGCTCGTCACCGTGCTGGTGATCGCCTGCCCCTGCGCCTTGGGCCTCGCCACGCCCACGGCCATCATGGCCGGCATGGGCACGGGCGCCGAGAACGGCATCCTCATCAAGGACGCGGAGAGCCTGGAGCGTGCGCGCCATCTCACGGCCATCGTGCTGGACAAGACCGGCACCATCACGGAAGGCAAGCCTGACGTTGTCGAAGAGATCGGCCTTGAGGACCGTGAAGCAGCGCAGGCCATGCTGGCCATTGAATCGCGGTCGAAGCACCCACTGGCGGAAGCGGTCGTTCAGTACATACTTCACATCATTCCTGATGATCACTTCGGGAACAGTACTACCGTTGAACATTTCGAAGACATCACCGGCAAGGGCGTAAAAGCCAACGTGCAAGGGACCAGCTGGCTGGTGGGCAACCGCCGCCTGCTCGAGGAGCACGGCGTGGCCATCACCGGCGAGTGGCGCGAACACGAGCAGCGCTGGCAACAGGCCGCGTACACCGTGGTGTGGCTGGCCGACGACAAGCAGGTACGCGCCGCCATCGCCATCACCGACCTCATCAAGCCTTCGGCGGCCGAAGCCATCGCGCGGCTGAAGAAGGCGGGCATCAAGGTGTACATGCAGACCGGTGATGCACGGCGCACCGCACAAGCTGTTGCCAAGGCCGTAGGCATCGACGACTTCCGCAGCGAGGTGCTGCCCAAGGACAAGGGCGCCTTCGTGGCCGGTCTGCAGCAACAGGGTCACGTGGTGGCCATGGTGGGCGATGGCATCAACGACAGCGAGGCGCTCGCCAAGGCCGATGTGAGCATCGCCATGGGCAAGGGCAGCGACATCGCCATGGACGTGGCGCGCATGACGCTCATCAGCACCGACCTGCTCGCCATCCCCCGCGCCATCCAGCTCTCGCGGCGCACCGTGTCCCTCATCCGCCAGAACCTCTTCTGGGCCTTCATCTACAACATCATCGGCATCCCGATCGCCGCCGGGGTGTTGTATCCCTTCAACGGCTTTCTGCTCGACCCCATGATCGCCGGGGCCGCCATGGCCCTGAGCAGTGTGAGCGTGGTGAGCAACAGCCTGCGGCTCCGTTGGGCGCGGCTGGATAAGTGAACACACGAACCAACAAGAACACAGGCACATGAGAACCATCAACATCCTATTCGCACTGGCTGCAATGCTCGCGCTGACCAGCTGCAGCGCTCAGATCAAGCACGCACAGACCACCACCGTGCGCATCGATGGCGATTGCCCGATGTGCGAGAAGACCATCGAGAAGGCCGCCTACGTGAAGGGCGAGGCTGAAGCCGACTGGGACGTGGATGCCAAGACGGCACGCATCACCTTCGACAGCACGCGCACCACACTGGACGCGGTGCTCCAACGCATCGCCCACGCGGGCTACGACAGCGAGCGTTACCTGGCGCCCGACGCCGTATACGCCGCCCTGCCCGGTTGCTGCCAGTATGAGCGCACGTTCAAGCAAAAGCCCATGACCACACCCGGTGCCGTTGTGGATCATGGCGGACATGATCACGGCCACGATGCCCCGGCCACCGACGCGCCCCAAGCCACGGGTGAAGCGCTCGCTCCCGTGTTCGAGGCCTATTTCGCACTGAAGGATGCCCTCGTGACCTCGGATGCGAAGAAGGCCGCCGCTCAAGCCGCCGTACTGTCCGCTGCGGTGAAGGCCGTACCGATGGAAGGCATGGAGGCGGACCTGCATGCGGTGTGGATGCGCGTGATGGAACTGCTCGCGAACACCAGTGCGGGGATCGCCTCGAAGCCGAAGTTGGAGGAGCAGCGCAAGGCCTTCGCGGAACTGACGGAACCGATGCTCGCGCTGGTGAAGGCCCGGCCCGGTTCCGCACCGATCTACCTGGACCACTGCCCCATGTACGAAGGCGGCTCCGACTGGCTGAGCCGGGACAAGGCCATCCGCAACCCCTTCTACGGTGCGCAGATGATGACCTGCGGCAGCGTGAAGGAGACCATCACGAAGTGATCGACACACCGCCATGTACGCTCTCCGCATGATCCGCTTGCTGTTCCATCTGTTGATCCTGCTGCTGCTGTCCGGCCGCGTGGTGGCGCAGCATGCGCAGCACCCGGCACTGGGCACCTCGCGCCTAACAGGCGGCTTCACCCCGAAGGTGACCCGCTACGACCTGGTGGTCACCGACACCATCGTCAACTACACAGGCAAACCCCGGAAGGCCTATGCGGTGAACGGGGGAATCCCCATGCCCACGCTCACCTTCACCGAGGGCGACACGGCCATGATCGTGGTGCGCAACGCGATGGCGAAGGAGGAGACCTCCCTGCACTGGCACGGGCTCATCCTGCCCTACCACCTGGACGGTGTGCCCTACCTCACCACCGCGCCCATCAAGGCGGGCGAGACCCAGGTGTACAAGTTCCCGCTGGTGCAGAGCGGCACCTACTGGTACCACTCGCACACCAACGTGCAGGAGCAGAACGGCATGCACGGCGCGCTCATCATCCACAAGCGCGAGGCTCCGAAGATGCCCGAGCACGTGGTGATCCTGAGCGAGTGGACCGACATGAAGCCGAAGGAGGTGCATCGCCGGTTGCATGCGGCCAACGACTGGAGCGCGATCAAGAAGCACCGCATCCGTCCCGGCACGGTGCAGAGCTACAGCGACGCGATAGGACAGCGCGCATTGGGCGTGAAGCTCACCAACGAGTGGAAGCGGATGAACGCCATGGACGTGAGCGACGTGTACTACGACCTGTTG
>JADLBK010000184.1 GCA_020847755.1 Flavobacteriales bacterium
CAGTTGTCCGTGGCGTTGCAGATGCCGTCCCCGTCGCTGTCCGGGCTCGCCGTGCCCACGCACTGGCAGCTCGCGTTCAGCACATCGTTCGTCGTGCACGGGTTGTTGTCGTTGCACCCACTGCCCACCTGACCCGGCGTGTTCGGGCAGTTGTCCGTGGCGTTGCAGATGCCGTCCCCGTCGCTGTCCGGGCTCGCCGTGCCCACGCACTGGCAGCTCGCGTTCAGCACATCGTTCGTCGTGCACGGGTTGTTGTCGTTGCACGCACTGCCCACCTGACCCGGCGTGTTCGGGCAGTTGTCCGTGGCGTTGCAGATGCCATCCCCGTCGCTGTCCGGGCTCGCCGTGCCCACGCACTGGCAGCTCGCGTTCCATGTGTCGTTGGTCGTACAGGGGTTGTTGTCGTTGCAGGCCGCACCCGGAACGGAAGCGCCGCCTGGGACACCCTGACAGTCCGGCTGCGGTGTTCCGGATGCGGTGGCGATGGAACCGAGGCTCAGGTTGTAGTAGCTCCCGCTCGCCGATGTCTGTAGCTTCACGGCGCGCACCATG
Source organism: Flavobacteriales bacterium (assembly GCA_020847755.1). GTDB lineage: Bacteria > Bacteroidota > Bacteroidia > Flavobacteriales_F > PHOS-HE28 > PHOS-HE28. Next base: position 553 of record JADLBK010000184.1, read on the forward strand.
TATTGGCGGCCGGCGATGAAGGGCACCGTCGGGCTGGTGTACGAGGTTCCTGTCACAAGCCCGGGCACCACACGCGACACGGCCCCGTTACCGGGGTCGAACGCGTAGATGTAGTAGCCGAGGACCGTTTCCGATGAGGCCGTCCATGCGAAGTTCGCGTTGCCTCCCGCATTGGTCACCTGAAGGTTGGTCGGTGGTGCCACCATGATCATGCGGAGCGAGGGATCGCCCATGAGCGCGAGGTGAGACTTGCCGATGCTACCCTGCCAGCCCCCGTGCATCGGCGCGTACAAACTGGTGGTGTTGTTCATGGTGGCGAGGCCGCTGTACCCGATGTTGTCGCCCAGGCCCATGTGGTGGAAGGCGAAGTGCGGGATGGCCGACCAGCAGTTGCTGAGCGCCTTGCCGCTGGCGAGGAAGGCACGCAGGAAGTTGTTCTTGTTGTCCCAATCCCCGAAGTAGCTGCCGAACGAGAGGTTGAAGACCCCGTCGAACTGACTGGCGGCCAGGTTCTGCGTGGTGGCGACGTTGTTCGCTCCGTTGTAGGTGAGCACGCCGTTCACCGTTTGCTGCAATCCACCGCCACAGCTGTAGGTCCACAGGTAGCTCTGGTTGTTGACGAGCGTGTAGAAGGGTGAACCGTTCTGGTTCGGGAAGGTCACGTTGGCCGTGCCGACCAACGGCGCGATGGTGCGGATGCCACCGGCGGCCAATGGGTATCCGGTGTACTGGAAGTTGTCGAACACGATGCCCCGCACTTGCGGGGTGAATCCCTTGATCTTGAAGTCATGCGCCTTGTTGAGATAGGCGCGCAACAGTTCGGTCTCCGTCTGGCTGAACGCCGGCAGATCGTACAGGTCGACCCGGCCGACCTGGAGCTCCGCGGCATTGGGCAGGTCGCTCTGGTCGAACTTGCCATCCCCGGGGATATTGCGGTTCTCCACGCGCTGGCTCGTGACGATGTTGACCGAGTTGTCGGTCCAGCTGCCATTGACATCCGCATAGTAGGTGTCGGACGGCCAGGCGCCCTGGTGCTCGTTGTGCCCATCCGGCGCGATGTTGCCGCTGTAGGGCACCGGCACATGGCCGAAGAGGTCCACCGCCTTCACGTTGGCGGGGTCGGTGTTGTATGCGTTCTGGATGATGCCGCGGATGCTCGCCGGAGTGGCGGTGCGGCTGACGTCCGTCCGAAGTATCGTCCATCCATCGGCCTTGAGGTCCTGTTCGAGGATGGCGAGTTCGGCACTGAGGCTCGTGCTGAACGTGTTGTCCACCAACAGCACCAATTTGCCCATGTACTCGGTGGCCGGCACCTCGATACCAGCCGCGATGTACCCCTGGCCGGTGCCCGCGTTGGCCGTGCGCACCACGCGGTACTCGTAGTAGGTGCCAACAGTGACGTTGTTGTCCTGATAGCTGGTGGAGGAAGCGGCCGGTGTGGCGATCGCACTTCCCCAGGATGTGGCGCTCTTCGCCTTCCGGTAGATGGTGATGCCGGTGGTGTTGGTGAAGGCCGGCCAACTGAGGGTGATCCTCGGCGGGCTGTTCTGCACGACGGCCTGCAGCTGAACGGCGCTCGTTTGGGAGGCCGTTTGGGCGTGACCGCTAACCGCGATCGACAGGGCCGCCACGGCGGCAAGGATGGAACGGAGCATGGGCGGAGAGCAGGGTTGGAAGGATGCCCTGTATCCGGACCGCTCCGGTCGGCAAACCGGAACCCTCGTGGGTCGAAGCGTGGTCGTGAGCCTGGTGGTCCATCTACAGGTGGCCCTTGTATCGGTTCCTGCCTGCTCCGGGTTACGTTGATGGCCCTCCTCGTGGTCGTTGGATATCGACGAGCGCCGGGCCACCAGCGATGAGCCGGTGGACCGTACAGACCGCCGTCGGACGACCGATCGGCGGCCGGACAGCCCGCGTGCAGGGGACCTACAGCCTCGACACGTTCAAACCAGGCCGGCCGCCATCGACAGAGGCATCGCCCAACACGCTGGTCTTCTGAAGAACAGGGTCATCGGTCGGCGCCATGCCGACCCGAACGGCCGGGTCCGCTGGAGGTCGATCAGTCGCGGACCACGCGAGCGCGCGCCATGGTGCGCCCCTGCCCGTCCTGAAGCTCCAACACATACGTGCCGGTGGCCAGTCCGGAAAGGTCCGCCACACCCGCATAACCCAGCACCATCACCCGGGCACCGAGCACATCGTACACCACCAGGCGGTCGGGGCGTGGACCCTCCCAGTCGAACCGGATCAGGCCGCTTGTGGGGTTCGGATGCACCAGGATGCCGACAATGCCATCCGGATGTTCAGGAACGGAGATCACCTCGCAGGGATCCCCGACTCCATCGCCGTCGCCATCCTCCTGGCCCGGATTGTACACCCATGGGCAGTTGTCGCAGGCATCCCCCAGCCCATCGTTATCAAGGTCGGTTTGAGCGGCGTTCTGCAGGCCCGGGCAGTTATCGTCACAATCGAGCACGCCATCGAGGTCGTCGTCCGGGTCGGGAAGGACACCCGTGGTGCCCCCTGCGCAGACCCCGCAGGCATCCATGAAGGCCACTCCGCCCGGCACACCCGCGCAGTCGACCGCGATCCCGATGCACTCGCAGGCGGAGGTCCATGTGTCATTCACCGTGCCCGCATCGCCATCGTCGCAGCCCACGCCAGGCAACGCGGTGCCTCCGGGCACACCTGCGCAATCGTAGGCTTCACCCACGCACAGGCATGCGCTGGTCCATTGGTCATTCCCGGTATCGGGGTCACTGTCGTCGCAAGGCACACCTGGCCAGGCCGGGCCGCCCGGCACACCGGCACAATCGATCGGAAGGCCAGCGCAGGTGCACCCTGCCCCCCACTGATCATCGCCCGTGTCCGGATCGCCATCGTCACAGGGTGAACCGATGAGTGCTGTGCCGCCGGGAATGCCCAGGCAGTCGATGAGCGCCCCGGCACAGGTGCAGTCCGTTCCCCACGTATCGTTGCTCGTACCTGGATCGCCATCGTCGCAGGGGGTGCCCGGCAAGGCAGCCCCCCCGGGCACCTGAGCACAGTCCAACAGCTGCCCCACGCAGGTGCAGTCGGTCGTCCAACGGTCATCACCGGTCGTGGCGTCGTTGTCGTCGCAGGCGCTGCCGGGCAAGGCTGCACCACCGGGCGTACCTTGACAGTCGTAGGGAAGCCCGGCACAGATGCAGTTCGGTCCGTACCGGTCATCGCCGGTGGTCGGATCGCCATCGTCGCACGGTGTACCAGCCACGGCAGCTCCTCCGGGCACGCCGGCGCAGTCTAACGGAAGCCCGGCACAGATGCAATCCGCGCTCCACACATCAGCTCCGGTGTTGGCATCACCGTCGTCGCAGCCCACGCCCGGCACCGCATTTCCACCGGGCTGTCCGGCGCAGTCGAACGGAAGGCCGGCGCAGGAACAGTTCGCATCGTAGACGTCCTCCCCGGTTCCCGGGTCGCCATCATCGCAGGGTGTGCCCGGGAGCACCGGACCGCCCAGCTGGCCCAGGCAGTCGATCACTTGGCCCACGCAGTCACAACCTGCGGTCCACGTGTCATTACCAGTGCCCGGATCTCCATCGTCGCAAGGGTTTCCGATGGTGGCCGGGCCGCCCGGAACACCCGCACAATCCAATGGAACTCCGATGCACTGGCAGGAGCCATCGAAGGCATCATTGCCCGTGTCCGGATCGCCGTCATCGCACGGCGATCCCGGCAGCGCGCTACCTCCCGGTTGCCCGAGGCAGTCCAGCGGAAGGCCGCTGCAGCTGCACTCCGGACCCCAGGCATCGGCACCCGTGAGCGGGTCACCATCATCGCACGATGTTCCGGGCAAGGCACCGCCCCCCGCCACACCCAAGCAATCGACCAGCTCGCCCACGCACTGGCAGCCGGCCGACCATGTGTCGTTCATGGTCAATGGGTCCCCGTCGTCGCAGGGGGTGCCCGGAAGGTCCGAGCCTCCTTGCGTGTTCGTGCAGTCAAGTCCTGTGGGGATGCCTGCGCAGGTGCAGTCCGTGCCCCAGACATCGCCCGTGGTGAGCACCTGCCCGTCGTCACAGGGCGTGCCTGGAAGAGCAGCACCACCCGGAACTCCCATACAATCGATGACCTGACCCGCGCAGGTGCAATCCGCGACCCACACATCGTTCACCGTTCCGGCGTCCCCATCATCGCAGAGGGCTCCAGGCCAGGCGGAACCACCGGCCACACCAAGGCAGTCGATCGGCTGGCCCACGCACGTGCAAGTCGGATCCCACGTGTCATCGCCCGTGTTCGGATCGGCATCATCGCACGGCGAGCCCGGCATATCGGGACCGTTCAACACGCCCAGGCAGTCCGGGACCGGCGGTGGCGCCTCCACGTAGGCGATGCAGAGCCTCGGTGCCTTGGACGGATCCTGGTTCCAGCTATATGCCGACCGCCCTCCGGTACCCTCGATCATGATCAGCATCGCATTGTTGCTCTGCCATCCCGGTCGTGTAATGACCTCCTGGACCACGGTGGAGAGGTCGGGGCTCCGTTGCGCAAAGCCCTCCTCATCCGCCATGAGCCAGGCCTGCGGTGACCAGGCCACCGACGCCGCCGTCGGGGTGCGCGAGGTAAGCTCGAACTGGGTCCAGCCGATGGGGGCGGCATTGGCCACCGCTTCGGCGCGCACGATCAACTGGCAAGGGTCCACATTCTCATTGGTGCGAGCGGTGAACTGCAGGCTCGCGGCCACGACGGTGGCGCCCACCGGTACCTCGACCCCTTCGAAGCGGATGCCGGTCAGCTGGTCGCCGCGCCAATGGGAGGGCTCGCTGTCGTACACCAGATCGAGCGAGCCGATGTCGTGGTACATGTTGCCGTTCACGGCCTGCTCCGCATCCGGGTCGCTCGTGCCGCCTGCCGTGTAGCAGACCAGCGCATCGAAACAGTCGTTCGTGCCTCCGCATACGCCACAGAGGTCCACCGTGGCACCTCCTCCGGGGACGCCATTGCAGTCGATCGGAAGACCCGCACAGGCGCAATCGGCCGTGATCGCATCCTCTCCTGTCGTCGGGTCCCCGTCGTCACACGGCGTACCCGGCACACCGGGCAGCGCCGGGCAGGGATCGATCGCATTGCAGAGCCCATCCCCGTCACTGTCCGGGATGGGGATGTAGATGCAGGTGCCACCCAGGCATTGCTGGTTCGTGCAGGGGTTCCCATCGTCACAGACCACAGGAACACCCACACACTGGCAGCTGCTGTTCCACGCATCACCGGTGGTGCAGGCATTGCCATCGTTGCACGGCGCGCCGGGCACGGCGCCGCCATTGGGCACGCCCAGGCAGTCCAGGTTCAAGGGGAGGCCGGCGCACTGGCAGGCGGCGTTCAGCACGTCGTTCACGGTCTGGGCATTCCCGTCGTTGCACGCACTGCCCACCTGGCCCGGTGTGTTCGGGCAGTTGTCCTGCGCGTTGCAGAGGCCATCACCGTCGCTGTCCGGCAGCGGCGTTCCCGCGCACTGGCAGTTCGCTTTCAGCACATCGTTGGTCGTGCACGGGTTGTTATCGTTGCATGTACTTCCCACCTGACCCGGTGTGTTCGGACAGTTGTCCTGGGCGTTGCACACGCCGTCGCCATCGCTGTCGGGGCTGGGCGTACCTGCGCACTGGCAGCTCGCGTTCAGCACATCGTTCGTCGTGCACGGGTTGTTGTCATTGCACGCGCTGCCCACCTGCCCGGGTGTGTTCGGGCAATTGTCCGTCGCGTTACAGATGCCGTCACCGTCGCTGTCCGGCACCGCGCTGAACACGCACACACCGTTGCTGCACTGATCGTTGGTGCACGGGTTGTTGTCGTTGCACACGATCGGTGTACCGACGCACTGGCAGTTGCCGTTCCAGACATCACCCGTGGTGCAGGCATTGCCATCGCTGCAGGGGGTGCCCGGCAACGCGCTGCCTCCCGGAACACCAAGGCAATCCGCAGGCAACTGGCCCACGCATTGGCAGGCACTGGTCCACGTGTCGTTGATGGTGTTCGCGTTGTTGTCGTTGCAGGATGTCCCGGGCAGCGCACTGCCACCAACGACGCCCAGGCAATCCGCCACCTGCCCGGCGATGCTCAGGGTGCCCACGATGCCGAGGCTCAGGTTGTAGTAGCTCCCGCTGTGGCTCACCTCCAGCTTCAGGGCCCGCACCATGTACCGCACGGTGCCGGACAGCCCGGTGATGTTGTCCGTGAAGCTCGTGGCGGTGACCGGAGTGCTCGTCCGGCGCACCCAGTTCTGCGTGTTCGCGTCGTAGCGGTACACGTGGTATCCGACCACCGCATCGGCCGATGCCGTCCAGGTGATGCCTGCGGTGGTGCCGCTGGTCTGAGCGCAGTTCACCTGGCCGACCGGCGCCACCACGTGCATCCGCAGGGTGGGATCGCCCATCAGGGCCATGTGCACCCGCGAGGTCTGCCCGTTCGTGGGCTCGTAGTGGTTGGTGCTGTTGTTCTGCGCCAGCAACAGGCTGTAACCGATCGTCTCGCCCATCCCCATGTGATGGATGAACCAGTTGGGGAAGCCGGCCCACGCACTGGTGAGCGCATGCCCGGAGGCCAGCGGCGCGCGCAGGAAATTGTCCTGGGTGTCGAAATCGCCGAAGTAGCTGCCGAAGAGGAAGGTGAAGATCGTCCGCACCTGTGTGGTGCCGAACTGCGCGGTGCTGCCCACCCCGTTGGAGTTATTGAACCAACCCCCACCGCACCCATAGCTGAACAGGCGGCTCTGTGCGGCCAGCGTCCCAAAATAGTCGGCTGCGGCCACGTTGTTGGGGTGCACGAGCGGTCCGAAGCCGCGCCAACCGTTCTGTGAGAAGGCTTCCGAGTAGCCCGTGAAGTTGTCGTCCACCAACCCCTTCAGGTCCGCAGTGAGCGCCTTCACCTTCCAGTTGTGCAGTTTGGTGAGGTAGTTCGAGAGCAGGGTGGTCTCGCTCTGGCCGATGTCGGGCAGGTCGCTCATGTCGATGCGGCCCACGGCCAGCTCCACCGCGGTGGGGATCGTGGTCTGATCGAAGCGGCCATCGCCGGGCACGTTGTGGTTCAGGGTCCAGGCGGCGGTGGCGACATTGGTGGAGTTGTCGGTCCAGGAACCGTTCATCTCCCCGTAGTAGGCATCGCAGCTCCAGGCCCCGTAGTGGTCACTATGCCCGTCGGGCGCCAGCGCACCGCTCCGCGGAACGGGAACATGACCCACCAGCAGCACGGCCTTCACGTTCGCAGGGTCCGCTGCGTAGGTCCCTTGGATCAGGGACTTCACCGACGTGACGGCCGCCGTGCGGCTCACATCATGCCGTACCACCTTCCAGCCCTCCCCCTCCAGGTCGTTCTGCAACTGGGTGAGCTGCGCGGCAAGGCTGCCGCTGAAGGTGTTGTCCACAACGAGCACCACCTTGCCGCGGAATTCGACCATTTCGAGCTGGATGCCCGCGTTCACATAGCCGTATCCGCTGCCGAGGTTGGACGTGGTGCGCACCACCTTGTACTCGTACGAGGTGTTGGCCTGCACTCCGTTGTCCGCCCACTGGGTGGCGGTGCTCCCCAAGGAGGCGATCGAGCTGCCCCAGCTGGTGCCACCCTTCAGCTTGCGGAAGACGGTGAACCCGGTGGTGTTGGGGTGAGACTTCCAGTTGAGCGTGATGCTGGCCGGGCTGGAGGTCACCGTGGCCCACAACTGGACCGACCGGTTCTCCCCATTGGTCTGTGCCGAACTGGTCTGAATGCCGCACCAGAGGCCTACCAGCACGAACAAGCTCCTGAGCATCAACCATTCAGCACCTGGGCGCCAGCCCGTGGCCACCCTGCGGACCCACCCTGATGAATGTCTCGTGCTCAACCGATCCATGTGAATATCTCCGCCCTACGGGCGGGAAAAACGCCGCGAAGTTCGACGAAACTGGCACGCGCTAAGCCGTACTGACCTGGTAATTCGATGGATCGGGATTTCCGGGCGATGAAGGGCGATCTTTGCTCCACCGGTCGGTCGGCCCTTCCGCGGGACCCGAGCTAACCGCCTGAACCTGCGGGCTTGACGCGAACCGAACTCGGATCCACGCCTGAACGTATACCGCCTGCTTGTCCAGTACCCCTCCCGAACACGATCACCGATGTCCACTGACCGCTCCCACACCGTCATCGACCGCATCCTCAACGCCTTTCACGAGCAGCCCGCCCGACCCGCGCTCGTCACCGAAGGCCGGAGTCTTACCTCCGGCGAGGTCGGAACTTACGCGGCGCGGCTCGCCGACCGGATCATGCGCCACGGTGCGGGCCCTGGTGCCACCATCGGCCTCTGCCTCGACCGCTCCCCCGAGCTCATCATCTCCGTGCTCGGCATCGTGCAGGCCGGTGCCGCCTACGTGCCCATCGACCCCACCTACCCCGCCGAGCGCATCGCGGGCATGCTGGAGGACGCCAAGCCGCCGGTGGTGATCACCAGCAAGGCCCACCAGCACCTCTTCAAGGGCACCTCGGCCAAGGTGCTGCTCATCGAGGACATCGACCTGGAGAACGGTCCGCTCTACAAAGGTCCATGCCCGGCCAAGGCCGAAGACCTGCTCTACGTGCTCTTCACCAGCGGCAGCACCGGCCGGCCCAAGGGCGTGGCCATGCACCACGCGCCGCTTACGAACCTGATCCAGTGGCAGCTGCGCACCAGCGTGTGCGGCGCAGGTGACCGAACGCTCCAGTTCGCGCCGATCAGCTTCGACGTGAGCTTCCAGGAGATCTTCACCACGTTCGCCCAAGGCGGCACCCTGGTGCTGATCACCGACGAGGACCGGCTGAACAGCACCCAGCTCCTCCGGAAGATCATCGCGCAGAAGATCAACCGCATCATCGTGCCCTTCGTGGCCCTGCAGTATTTGGCCGAGGCCGTGGAACGCACCGGCGAAGTGCCATCGAGCTTGAAGGAGGTGTTCACCAGTGGTGAGCAACTGAAGATCACGCCTGCCATTGCGAACCTCTTCAAGCAGCTGCCCGGCTGCCGCTTCTGCAACCAGTACGGGCCCACCGAGGGCCATGTGGTGAGCGAGCTCGAACTGAAGGGAGACCCTTCCACCTGGCCCGCACTGCCCAACATCGGCAAGGCCATCGATAACGTGAAGCTCTACGTGCTCGATGAGCAGATGAAGCCGGTGAAGAAGGGTGAGGAAGGCGAGCTCTACCTCGGTGGTGCTTGCGTGGCCACCGGCTACATCGGCCGCGATGACCTCACGGCCGAGCGCTTCCTCGCTGATCCGTTCAACCCCGGTGGCCGCCTGTACAAGACCGGCGACCGCGCTGCAGAATTGCCCAACGGCGAGATCGACTACAAGGGCCGCATCGATGGCCAGGTGAAGGTGCGCGGTTACCGCATCGAGCTGGGCGAAGTGGAAGTGGCCATGGAGAAGCATCCTGCCGTGGAGCAGGCCGTGGCCACCGTGCGCGAGGACCGTCCCGGCCTGAAGCGACTGATCGGCTACTACGTCGCGAAAAGCGAGCTCAGCACCAACGAGCTCCGCAAGCACCTCGCGTCCCTCCTGCCCGACTACATGCAGCCTTCCGCCTTCGTGGCCGTGAAGGAGCTTCCCCGTACACCGAGCGGCAAGATCGACCGCAAGGCCCTGCCCGCGCCGGATGTGACGCGTCCCGACCTCGATGTGGCCTTCGCTGCGCCCACGACCAGCGTGCAGAAGACCCTCGCCAACGTGTGGACCGACCTGCTCGGCATCGACCGCGTGGGCATCGACGACAACTTCTTCGACCTCGGCGGCAACTCGCTGCTGAGCATCCAGTGCGTGGCGCAGCTCGAAGGCCATGGCCTGAAGCTGCCCATCGTGAAGCTGTACCAGCACCCGACGATCCGTGCATGCGCAGCATTCCTGGAAGGGGATGCGGCCGGCACTTCACCTGCTGAAATGGCTAAGGCGCGCAAGGCGGCCGCAGGTGGATCCAAGAAAGGCGACATCGCCATCATCGGCATGTCCGGCCGTTTCCCCGGCGCAGAGAACGTGGAGCAGCTCTGGCAGAACCTTCTGGCGAAGAAGAACAGCATCAGCACCTGGACGGTGGACGAGCTCGACCCGAGCATCCCCGCCGAGCTGCGCAACGACCCCAACTACGTGAAAGCGCGCGGTGTGATCACCGATGCAGACAAGTTCGACCATGCCTTCTTCGGCGTGAACCCCAAGGTGGCCGCGCTGATGGATCCGCAGCAACGCGTGTTCCTGGAGACGGCCTGGGCCGCGCTGGAGGATGCCGCCTACGACCCCGCGCAGTTCGCAGGACTGATCGGCGTGTATGCCGGCATGGGCAACAACACCTACTTCACGCGCAACGTCATCGGCCACCCCGAGCTCATCGAGCAGGTCGGCGACTTCGCGGTGATGACCGCCAATGAGAAGGACTACATCGCCACGCGTCTGGCCTTCGAGTTCGACCTGCGCGGCCCGGCGTTGAGCATCCACACGGCATGCAGCACCTCGCTCGTCGCGATCGCACAAGCGTTCAAGGCGCTGCGCGATGGCGAATGCGACATGGCGCTGGCCGGTGGCATCGCGCTCACGGTGCCCTTCAACAGCGGCATCGTCTACAACGAAGGCGGCATGTACAGCCCCGATGGCAGCACGCGCACCTTCGACGCCAACGGCAAAGGCACCAGCTTCAGCGACGGCTGCGGCATCATTGTGCTGAAGCGCCTCGACGATGCGGTGCGCGACAAGGATCATGTGTATGCCGTGATCAAGGGCGCCGCGCTGAACAACGACGGCAGCGACAAAGCCAGCTTCACCGCACCCAGCGTGCGCGGCCAGGCCGAAGTGATCGCCATGGCACAGGCCGATGCAGGCGTGAGCCCGAGCGAGATCACCTATGTGGAAACACATGGTACCGCGACCCCGCTCGGCGATCCGATCGAGGTGGAGGCGCTGACGCTCGCGTTCGGCGGCAAGACCAACGGGCACCACTGCGTCATCGGCTCCATCAAGAGCAACATCGGTCACCTGACGCCCGCTGCTGGTGCCGCCGGTGTGATCAAGACCGCACTGGCGCTGCGCGAGGAAGTGATCCCGGCGAACGTGGGCTTCGAGACCCCGAACCCCGCGATCGACTTCGCCAACTCGCCCTTCAGGGTCCTGACCGAGAACGAGGCCTGGCCGCGTGTGCCGGGTACACCGCGCATCGCAGGCGTAAGCAGCTTCGGCGTGGGTGGGACCAACGCACACGTGATCCTCGCAGAGCCGCCTCTGGCCGTGGCCTCCAGCGCTTCACGCGACAAGCAACTCTTCCTGCTCAGCGCGAAGAGCAAGGCCAGCCTGGATGCCATGACGGAAAATCTCCGCACCTGGCTCGAAACGCATCCAAAGGCTTCCCTGGCGGATGCCGCCTACACGCTGCAAGTGGGCCGTCGCCACTTCAAGCACCGTCGCCTCATTGTGGGCGGAAGTCATGGGGAAGTGATCGAGGCCATCGCCAACAAGGACACTAACCTGATCGGCACGCGCGAACTGCACGAGGCCGCGCCCGGCGTGGTCTTCATGTTCCCGGGCCAGGGTTCGCAGTACGTGAACATGGGCCGCGACCTGTGCGCGAGCGAGCCCGTCTTCAAGGAGCACTTCGATCGTTGCTGCGAACTCTTCTCGAAGGAGTTCGGCACCGATCTCAAGGCCATCATCTTCCCGAAGGCCGGTGAAGAGGAGAAGGCTGCCGAGCAACTGAAGCAGACGATCTACACGCAGGCCTCGCTCTTCACCATGCATTACAGCCTTGCCAAGCTGTGGATGCACTGGGGCATCACGCCCGACGCGATGATGGGCCACAGCATCGGTGAATTCGCTGCGGGCTGTCTGGCCGGTGTGTTCTCGCTGGAGGATGCCGTGAAGCTCGTGGCGAACCGCGGCCGCATGATGCAGGACCTGCCCGGTGGCAGCATGCTCAGTGTGCGCGCGGCGGAAGAGGATGTGCTGAAGAAACTCCCTGCCGGATGCAGCATTGCGGCGAACAATGGTCCGCAGTTGTGCGTGGCCAGCGGTCCGCACGAAGCGATCGCGAAGCTCCAAGCCGAGTTGGAGAAGGAGGGCACCACCTGCAAGCTGCTCGTGACGAGCCACGCCTTCCACAGCCCCATGATGGATGCCATCGTGGAGCCTTACAAGAAGGTGGTGGAGAGCGTGAAGCTCAGCGCGCCGCGCATCCCGATCGTCAGCACCGTCACCGCCGCATGGCTGAAGGACGACGAGGCGACCTCCTCGAAGTATTGGAGCGACCACCTGCGCGCCACGGTGCGTTTCGCACAGGCCGTGAAGTTCGCGTGGAGCGATGCGGACCGTGTGATGCTCGAAGTGGGTCCGCGCACGACGGCGACCACCCTCGCGCGCCAGCAGAGCACCGACAACAAGAAGCAAGCGGCCGTGCCCTCGCTGAGCGATTCCGCTGGCAACGGCCATGAGCTCACGCAACTGCTGAAGGCCGTGGGCGGCCTGTGGCAGAGCGGCGTGCACATCGATTGGAACAAATTCTATGAGCGCGAGGAACGGTGCCGCATCTCCATGCCGACTTACGCCTTCGAGCGCATCCGTCACTGGGTGGAGCCCGTGGCGATGGTGGCCGATGGTGGTCGTGCCATCGCGAGCACGGCGATCGAAGCGCCGGTACCGAACAGCGGCGACGCGAACCGTTCACCGAAGGAATCGCTGATCGCGCAGATCAAGCACCTGCTGGAGGAAAGCAGCGGCCTTGAACTAGCGGAGGCCAGCATCGAGGAGACCTTCCTCGAGATGGGCCTCGACTCGCTGTTCCTGACGCAGGTCGCGACCTCGTTGAGCAAGAAGTTCGGCGTGAAGATCTCGTTCCGTCAATTGAACGAGGAGCTGCCGAACCTGGACAAGCTGGCGGACCACATCCTGCCGCATTGGAACGGCGGCGGCGCGGCCGCAGGGGGCGATCAGGGTCGACCCGCAGCCGCCGCAACGCCTGCCGTGAACGCCCTGGAAGACGCACCGGAACTGAAGAAGGCCTTCGGTGCGCAAGCGCGCATCATCAAGGAGAAGGTGGACGACATGACGCCGCAGCAGCGCGCATGGTTCGACGCCTTCGTGAAGCGCTACGTGGCGAAGACCGCGAAGAGCAAGGCCTTCACGCAGGAGAACCGCAAGCCGATGGCCGACCCGCGCGTGGTCACCGGGTTCAAGCCGCAGACCAAGGAGCTCATCTACCAGGTGGTGGTGGACAAGAGCAGCGGCTGCCACCTCTGGGACATCGACGGCAACGAGTACGTGGACATCCTCAGCGGCTTCGGCAGCTCGATGTTCGGCTACATGCCCGACTTCATCAAGGAGGCCTGCCACAAACAGCTTGAGCAAGGCATCGAGATCGGCCCCATGCATCCGCTGGCTGCGGAGGTATCGAAACTGTTGTGTGAACTCACCGGCGCTGAACGCGCAGCGGTCTGCAATACCGGATCCGAAGCAGTGCTCGGTGCCATGCGCATGGCCCGCACGGTGACCGGTCGCAGCCTGATCATCTCCTTCAGCGGCAGCTACCACGGCATCAACGACGAAGTGATCATCCGCGGAAGCAAGAGCAAGAAGAGCTACCCTGGCGCGCCGGGGATCATGCCCGAGGCCGTGCAGAACATGCTCGTGCTCGACTACGGCACGCCCGAGAGCCTGGAGATCATCAAGCAGCGTTGCCACGAAGCCGCAGCCGTGCTCGTTGAACCGGTGCAGAGCCGCCGCATGGAGTTCCGCCCCGTGGACTTCCTCCGCGAGGTGCGCCGCATCACGCAGGAGAACGGCACCGCGCTGATCTTCGATGAGGTGATCACCGGCTTCCGCACGCACCAGAACGGCACGCAGGCGCTCTTCGGCATCCAGGCCGACATCGGCACCTACGGCAAGGTGATCGGCGGTGGCATGCCCGTGGGCGCCATGATCGGCAAGAGCGAATGGATGGACGCCCTCGACGGCGGCCACTGGCAGTATGGCGATGACAGCGTGCCGCCTGCTGGTGTGACCTACTTCGCCGGCACCTTCGTGCGCCATCCGCTGACGCTGGCCGC
>JADLBK010000185.1 GCA_020847755.1 Flavobacteriales bacterium
CACCAACGTGATCGTGGACGAGACGCTGCAGGGCATCCAGAGCGTGAAGGCCTTCGCCAACGAGGCGTGGGAGAGCATGCGCTACGGCCGCAGCGTCCTCAGCGCCCGCGCCCTGGCCATGCGCGGCGCCCGCTGGCGCGGTGCGCTCGTCTCCTTCATCATCCTGTGCATGTTCGGCGCCATCATCCTGGTGGTGTGGCGCGGGGTGAACCTGCAGCGCGAGGGCCTGCTCACCAACGGCGAGCTCGTCACCTTCATCATGTACAGCGTGTTCGTGGGCGCCAGCATCGGCGGCATCCCCGAGCATGTGAACACGGTGCTGAAGGCCATCGGTGCCACCGAGCGCCTGATGGACCTGCACGACGAGCCCGGCGAGCCGGTGAGCCTGGAGGCGCGCAAGGAGCGCATCGAGCTGCGCGGCCGCATCGCCTTCGAGGGCGTGAACTTCCACTACGCCACCCGCGCCGACGTGCCCGTGCTGCGCAACGTGTCGTTCACCGCCGAGCCCGGCCAGCGCATCGCCCTGGTGGGGCCCAGCGGCGCGGGCAAGAGCACCATCGCCTCTCTGGTGCTCCGCTTCTTCGACCCCGTGCAGGGCACGGTGCGCATCGACGACCGCGACGCGCGTGATTACCCGCTCACGGCCCTGCGCGACCGGATGGCCATCGTGCCGCAGGAGGTGCTGCTGTTCGGCGGCAGCATCCGCGAGAACATCGCCTACGGCCGGCCCGACGCCACGGACGCCGAGGTGGAGGCCGCGGCCCGCCGCGCCAACGCGCACGACTTCATCGCCGCCTTCCCCGAGGGCTACGCCACCGTGGTGGGCGAACGCGGTATCCAGCTCAGCGGCGGCCAGCGCCAGCGCATCGCCATCGCCCGCGCCGTGCTGAAGGACCCCGCCATCCTCATCCTCGACGAGGCCACCAGCGCGCTGGACAGCGAGAGCGAACGGCTGGTGCAGGAAGCGCTGGAGCAGCTGATGCGTGGCCGCACCAGCCTGGTCATCGCCCACCGCCTCAGCACCATCCGCGATGCCGACCGCATCCTGGTGCTCGACAGAGGCGTGATCGCCGAGAGCGGCACCCACGGCGAGCTGATCGCCGATGCCGACGGGCTCTACCACAGCCTCAGCAGGCTGCAGATGGAAAGCTGAAAATGCAAAGCTGAAAGAGGAAGGAGGAAAGCTGAAAGAGGAAAGCTGAGAACGCAAAGCTGAACGTGGAAAGCTGAAAGGGGAAAGCGCCCCGCCTTCGCGTCGGCCTGTTTCCGCTTTCAGCTTTCCTCTTTCACAATTCCACCTCCACCACCTTCTTCGTGGCGAAGAACTCCTCGGCGAAGTACTCGCTCAGCGCGTGCACGCGGTAGCGCTGCGTGATGGGCAGGAGCTCATCGGCCAGGTCCCCGCCCTTCAGATAGTACAGTCGTCCCGCGCCCTGGGCCACCAGGTGCCTCGTGTCGCGGATGAACCCGGGCAGGGTGGTGACCGCGCGGCTGACGATGACATCGTAGCGCTGCCGGTGCTCGGTGCTCCGCACCTGTTCGGCCGTGCAGTTGGTGAGCCCCAGGCCCGCGATGATGCCCTGCACCGCCGCGATCTTCTTGCCGATGCCGTCGATGCCGTGGAAGACGCAGTCCGGGAAGAGCACCGCCAGCGGGATCAGCGGAAAGCCCCCGCCGGTGCCCACGTCGATGATGCGCGTGCCCTTCCTGAAGGCCACGACCTTGGCGATGCCGAGCGAATGCAGGATGTGCCGCTCGACCAGGTGCTCGAAGTCCTTGCGGGAGATCAGGTTCACCCGCGCGTTCCACGCGGCGTAGAGCGGCCCCATGCGCTCGAAGCGTTCGCGCTGCCGGGCGGTGAGCTCGGGAAAGTACGTGGTGAGCAGCTCGGTCATGTGCACATGAGCACATGTGCACATGTGCACATGGCACTTAGATGGCCTCCTTGCTGTTGTTCAGCATGTTCATGAGGAACTCACGGGCGCGGAAGAGCTGGGCCTTGACGGTGCCGAGCGGCAGGTCGAGCTCATCGGCGATCTCCTCGTAGCTGTACTCCTTGTAGTAGCGCAGCTCGATGAGGGTGCGGTAGCGGGGCTTGAGCTTGTCCACCACCTCGCGCATCACCGCGCTCTTCTGGTCGCGGATCACCACGTCGGCCGGGTCGGGGCCGTGGCTGCGGATCTCGATCGTCATCTCATCCCCGTCGTCGGTGCCGATGGGGTTGTCGATGGAGAGGGTCTTCTTCTTCTGCTTGCGGATCCAGTCGATGCAGTTGTTCGACGCGATCTTGAACAGCCAGGTGCTGAAGGCGTAGTTGGGCGTGTACTGCTTGAGGCGGTTGAACGCCTTGCCGAACGCCTCGATCGTGAGGTCCTCCGCATCGTCCTTGTTGTTGATCATCTTCAACAACATGAAGTAGATGGAGTCGCGGTAGCGGCTCATCAGCTCGGCGTAGGCCTTCTGGTCGCCCTTGTCCACGGCGCGGCGCACGAGCAGGTAGTCGTAACGCGCCTTTTCGGAGAGGTTCTCGTTCACTTCCATCGGCGGGGCTTGATGACCAGGGTGCTGACGTAGATCAGCGGTTCCAAAACTAAGAACAGCCATTCCAGGGGGAGGGCGAAGGTGAGCAACAGGGGGCCCGCGCCGAGCCGGTGCATGGCCAGCAGGGTGACGGGCAGGAAGGCCCCGACCTTGACGGCCAGGCCGATGGACGCCTCGCGACCGGCGCCCAGGACGAAGAGGGCCGCGCAGGCCGCCCAGAACACCAGGCGCGCCAGCGGCAACAGGGTGAGCAGCACCTGGTGACCGAAGCGGTAGTAGCGTGCCGTGGTGTAGTGGCGGCGCTTGCGGCGGATCCACGCGACGAGGCCCTCGGTGGCGCGGGTCACCATGAACGCACGCGGGTCCGCCACGGCCGTGGTGTTGCGCGCCCGGGCCACCTCGTTGATGAACAGGTCGTCGTCGCCGCTCATCAGGTGGTGGTGGCGCCGCGGCCCCTTGGCGTTGAAGAAGACCTCGTGCGTGTAGCCCAGGTTGCGGCCCACGCCCATGTACGGCAGGCCCGCCTTCGCGAAGGCGATGAACTGCACGGCCTTGGTGATGCCATCGTACCGCTCCAGCAGGTTGGTGAGGCCCGGCCGCACCTCGTACGGGCTGTGCCCGATGACGATGTGGCGCCGCTCGCTGAAGCCGCTGGCCATGCAGCTGATCCAGTCGGGGCCCACCGGACGGCAATCCGCGTCGGTGAGCAGGATGTGCGGGTGCTTGGCGGCACGCACGCCCACCCCCACGGCGATCTTCTTGCCGTAGCTGAACTTCTCATCGGCCTGGATGCTCACCACCCGCAGCCGGGGGAAGCGCGGCTTCATCCACTCGAGCACCTCGCCGGTGAGGTCCTGGCTGCGGTCGTTCACCACCACCACCTCGAACTCGTGGTGGTCCTGCTCCATCAGTTCGGGAACCAGCTTCTCCAAGGCCGGGGCCTCGTTGCGGGCGCAGATCACCACGCTCACCGGCAGCTCGCGGTCGGGCACCGCCGCCTGGCGGCGGAAGGCGAGCCGGCTGAAGATGAACGCGTGGTAGCACAACAGCACGGCGAGCGCGCCGCCCATCGTGAACACGAGCGTCTGGACCATGGACAGGATGGCAGCGAAACTACCGGCCCCCGCCGCACCCCTCCGGCCCGGCCCGCCCCGGTTATGAACAGGCCTTCGGGGGCAACCCCGGCCCGCCCCGGCCGCCCCATCTTTGCCCCGTGCAGTTCGAGCTCCTCCGCACCGATCCGGCCGGCCACGCCCGCGCCGGGGTGCTCCACACCGACCACGGCCCCATCCCCACCCCCGTCTTCATGCCCGTGGGCACCCTCGGTGCCGTCAAGGCCGTCCACCCCCGCGAACTGCGCCAGGACCTGGACGCGCCCATCATGCTCAGCAACACCTACCACCTCTACCTGCGGCCCGGTACGGAGGTGCTCGAGCATGCCGGCGGCCTGCACCGGTTCAACGGCTGGGACCGCCCCATCCTCACCGACAGCGGCGGCTTCCAAGTGCACTCCCTGAGCGACATCCGCAAGATCACCGAGGAGGGGGTGCGGTTCCAGAGCCACATCGACGGCAGCCGCCACCTGTTCACGCCCGAGAGCGTGATGGACCTCCAGCGCAGCATCGGCGCCGACATCTGCATGGCGTTCGACGAGTGCACGCCCTGGCCCTGCGACCTCAAGTACGCCACCGACAGCATGCACCGCACCCACCGCTGGCTGGCCCGCTGCATCGCCCGCTTCAGCAGCACGGAACCGAAGTACGGGTACGAGCAGGTCCTTTTCCCCATCGTGCAAGGCAGCACCTTCCCCGAGCTGCGGAAACAGAGCGCCGAACACGTGGCCCAACAGGGCGCCCCCGGCAACGCCATCGGCGGCCTCAGCGTGGGCGAGCCCGAGGAGGAGATGTACGCCATGGCCGAACTCTGCTGCGGCATCCTGCCGGCCGACCGGCCGCGCTACCTCATGGGCGTGGGCACCCCGTGGAACCTGCTGGAGAACATGGCCCGCGGGGTGGACCTGTTCGACTGCGTGATGCCCACCCGCAACGGCCGCAACGGCATGCTCTTCACCCACCAGGGGGTGCTGCAGATCAAGAACCGGCAATGGGCCGACCACCACGGCGCCCTCGATCCCGACGGGCACAGCTGGGTGGACACGGCCTACAGCCGCGCTTTCGTCCGGCACCTGTTCGCCAGCAACGAGATGCTGGGGCAGCAGATCGCCAGCCTGCACAACCTGGGCTTCTACATCGCGTTGATGCGCGAGGCGCGGCAGCGCATCCTGGACGGTAGCTTCACCCCCTGGAAGAACGCCCTGCTGCCCGCCCTCAAGCAGCGCCTGTGATGGAGAACGCCCGCCCCCGGCCGACGCGCTGACCGACCGAAGGACCCCCATGCTCCGCATCTTCGACCGCTACATCATCCGCCAGTTCCTGGGCACCTTCTTCTTCATCCTGGTGCTCATCATGGCCATCGCCGTGGTGTTCGACATCAGCGAGAAGACGGAGGACTTCGCCAAGATGAGCGCCGGCGTGGGCGAGATCGTGCGGGAGTACTACGTGAACTTCGTGATCTACTACGCCAACTTCTTCAGCGGCCTGCTCATCTTCCTGGCGGTGATCCTGTTCACCAGCCGCCTGGCCCACCGCAGCGAGGTCATCGCCGCGCTCAGCAGCGGCATCAGCTTCCCCCGCCTCATGTGGCCCTACTTCCTGTCGGCCACCTTCCTGATGCTGCTGGCCCTGGCCGCCAACCACCTCGTGCTGCCGGCGGCCAACAAGGAGCGCCTGGCCTTCGAGGAGGAGCACATCCGCGTGGCCTTCCAGGTGAAGGGCAAGAACATCCACCGCGAGATCGCCCCCGGCACCATCGCCTACGTGGAGAGCTTCAACGCCCAGAAACGCACCGGCTACCGCTTCAGCCTGGAACAGTGGACGGACGGCCGCCTCACCCGCAAGCTGATGAGCGAACGCGCCGTGTACGACAGCCTCACCGGCCGCTGGCGCGTGGAGGACTGGACCCTGCAGGACATCGACAGCACCGGCGGCCGCCTGCGCCAGGGCAGCGTGCTGGACACCCTGATCCCCCTGGTGCCCAAGGACCTCGGCCAGCGCAACGAGAACGCCATGAGCATGACCACCGCCGAGCTGGACCGCTTCGTGGCCGAGGAGCGCATGCGCGGCAGCGACACCACCGCCTTCTACCTCATCGAGAAGCACCAGCGCAGCTCCGCCCCCTTCGCCACCTACGTGTTCACCCTCATCGGCGTCAGCATCAGCAGCCGCAAGGTGCGCGGCGGCACCGGCGTCCACCTCGCCCTCGGCGTGCTGCTCGTGCTGCTCTACATCTTCAGCAGCAAGATCACCACCGTGGCCGCCACCAACGCCGGGCTCGACCCGCTGATCGCCGTGTGGCTGCCCAACCTGATCTTCGGTGCGGTGGGCGTGTGGTTGTACCGCACGGCGCCGAAGTAGGCGGCGGGGCGCGCAGGCCAGAGCCTCAGCGCCGCCCGCCGCGATCCACGTTCCATCACGATCTCTTCATCGTCATATTGCGATCATGCCATTCCATCGTAATATTGCGATCTATTCAACGAACCGATGGGCGTCACCAAGGCCGACCTCTTCACCGCGCAGCAGAACCAGCTGGCCACCTGGGCCAAGGTGCTGGGCCATCCTGCCCGGATCGCCATCCTGCAGCACCTGCTGAAGCAGAACACCTGCGTCTGCGGCAGCCTGGTGGAAGTGCTGGGGCTCGCGCAGGCCACCATCAGCCAGCACCTGCGGGAACTGAAGGACGCCGGCCTGATCACCGGCACCGTGGAGGGCACCAGCGTGTGCTACTGCATCGAACCCAAGGCCTGGGCCAAGGCGGAAGCCGCCTTCGCCAAGCTCTTCACCGCCTACCGCCCCATCGACACCTGCTGCTGAGCCATCGTACGGGCGCGTCATGACGCGCCCCAACAATCCATCTCCAATGAACACCCCCCAAGAGACCAAGGACCTCGTCCGCGCCAAGTACGCGGAGATCGCCAACCAGGACAAGGCCACCAACGCCAGCAGCTGCTGCGGCGCCGGTGGATGCAGCACCGAGGTGTACACCATCATGACCGATGACTACACCCAGGTGGAAGGCTACCACCCCGATGCCGACCTCTCCCTCGGCTGCGGGCTTCCCACGCAGTTCGCCGGCATCAAGAAGGGCGACACCGTGCTCGACCTGGGCAGCGGCGCCGGCAATGATTGCTTCATCGCCCGCCACGAGACGGGCGAGGACGGCCGCGTGATCGGCGTGGACTTCACCCCGGAGATGATCGCCAAGGCCAAGGCGAACGCCGCCAAGCTCGGCCACCAGAACGTGGAGTTCCGCCAGGGCGACATTGAGGCGCTGCCCCTCAGCGCCTGCATGGTGGACGTGGTGGTGAGCAACTGTGTGCTGAACCTGGTGCCCGACAAGCGCCAGGCCCTCAGCGAAGTGCTGCGCGTGCTGAAGCCCGGCGGACACTTCAGCATCAGCGATGTGGTGCTGGTGGGCGAACTTCCTCCCACCATCCAAGGCGCAGCGGAGATGTACGCGGGTTGCGTGAGCGGGGCACTTCAGGAGAGCGAGTACCTCGGCATCATCCGCGACCTCGGCTTTCTCGACATCACGGTGCAGAAGCGCAAGCCCATCGTGGTGCCCGATGACATCCTTGGCAACTACCTCAACGCGGAGGAGCTCGCCGCCTTCAAGGCCAGTGGCACCGGCATCTTCAGCATCACCGTGTTCGCGCGCAAGAGCAGTGCGGACTGCTGCGCACCGAAAGCCGAAGGAGCTGCACTGAAGGACCTCACCCCCACCAACCCCGAAGGTGTGCATGCCCTGCCCGGTTGCGACCTGGGTGCGGGCTGCTGCTGAACCAACATAAGCCGCACGCCATGCTGATCCCCACCCTGCTGCTCTCACTGCTCACGCCCTCCACACCCATGGACCGCACCCTGCATCCCGACCTGCAACGCTACGTGAACGAACGCGTGCTGCCCGCTGTGGCCACCATCCCTTCGGAACGCAAGGAAAGCCTGGACCTCATCGTCGCCTTCGTGAAGGAGCGCAAGGCCGCCGGCGCCACCGCCGACCTCACCTTCATCTGTACGCACAACAGCCGGCGCAGTCACCTGAGCCAGCTGTGGGCGGCCACCGCGGCATGGAGCTTCGGCCAGGACCATGTGCGCACGTACAGCGGAGGCACCGAGGCCACTGCCTTCAACCCACGCGCTGTTGCTGCGGTGGAACGCGCAGGCTTCCACGTGGTGAAGCCGGATGGGAAGAATCCGGTGTACGCGGTGTCCTTCAGCAACGAAAGGAAACCCGAGCAATGCTGGAGCAAGAAGTACGATGATGCAGCCAACCCCCAAAAGGACTTTTGCGCCGTGATGACCTGCTCGGAGGCCGATACCAACTGCCCCATCGTGCGTGGCGCGCTGGACCGCGTGAGCCTGCCCTACATCGACCCCAAGGAGGCCGATGGCACTCCCGAAGAAACCGCGCGCTACGATGAGCGCTGCCTGCAGATCGCGGCGGAGCTGTGGTATGTGATGCAGGAGGCCACAAAGTGAAATGCATGAAGCCTCAGATGGCGCAGATGAACGCAGATAACTACGCTACGCAGATGACCAGGTCTGAATAAGGGATCTCATTTGCGTCATCTGCGGCCGTATTCCTCCGACCATGAGCGACACCTCCCCCACCATCGGCTTCTTCGAGAAGTACCTCACCGCCTGGGTGCTGCTCTGCATCGCCGCGGGCATCGCGCTGGGCAAGCTGGCCGGCAACGGCATGCAGGTGATCGCCGATCTGGAGGTGAACACGGTGAACATCCCGGTGGCCATCCTCATCTGGCTGATGATCTACCCCATGATGGTGCAGGTGGACTTCGACAGCGTGCGTCGTATCGGTCCGCAGTTGAAGGGGCTCGGGCTCACGGTGGTGGTGAACTGGCTCATCAAGCCCTTCACCATGGCCTTCTTCGCGTGGGTCTTCTTCACCAAGCTCTACGCGGCCTGGATCACGCCCGAACTGGCGAACGAATACATCGCAGGGGCCATCCTCCTGGGCGCAGCCCCATGCACGGCCATGGTCTTCGTGTGGAGCTACCTCAGCGGCGGCGACCCCAACTACACGCTGGTGCAGGTGAGCGTGAACGACCTGCTCCTGCTCGTGCTCTTCATCCCCATCGTGCAACTGCTGCTGGGCATCACGGGCATCGCCATCCCATGGGGCGTGCTCAGCACCTCGGTCATCGTGTTCGTGGTGATCCCGCTGGTGGCGGGCTACATCACCCACCGTTGGTTGATGCGCAGCAAGGGCGAGGCCTGGTTCAAGATCCGCTTCCTACCTGCGTTGAAACCGCTCTCCATCACCGCGCTGCTGGCCACACTGGTGCTGCTCTTCGCCTTCCAGGGCCAGCGCATCCTCGACTCCCCCATCGACATCCTGCTCATCGCCATCCCGCTCGCACTGCAGACCTACTTCATCTTCTTCCTCAGCTGGAAGGGCGGTCGTTGGCTGGGCCTGGATTACCGCACGTGTGCGCCGGCCAGCATGATCGGCGCCAGCAACTTCTTCGAGCTGGCCGTAGCGGTGGCCATCGGGCTCTTCGGCCTGAACAGCGGCGCGGCATTGGCCACTGTGGTGGGCGTGCTGATCGAAGTGCCGATCATGCTGCACCTGGTGCGGATCGCGAAGGGGTGGAAATACGAGGCCGCATAGGAATACGTCAAGCCATGGAACCCCGCACCGCCTCCCTCCTCGCCCTCTTCACCGAAGGCCGCACCCGCTTCACCAAGGTGCTCGACAACCTCACTGCGGCCGACCTGCCGAAGAAACTCGCGCCCTCGCCCAACAGCGCCGGTTTCCTGGTGCGCCATATCGGCGACGTGGAGCTGCTCTTCGCGAAGAACGTGTTCGGGCTGCAAGGCGTGAACGTGCACGCCAGCACCGTGGCCAAGGGACATGATACCGGCGAGTGGACCGACCTGGACGCGCTGAAAGCCTATGTGCAGGAAAGCGCTTATACACTGCGCCGCGCCATCGAGGCTACGCCCGATGCCGACTGGGACACGGTGATCGAAACGATGGAGTTCGGGCGGAGGACCAAGGCCGAAGCGCTGGGCCGCATCGTGACGCACACGGCCTACCACGCCGGGCAACTGGCCATGGTGGTGAAGTACGGGAACTGAAGATCGAACCTGATGGCCACCATCCCCGGCCTCCGGGCCAACTGGAAACAGTTCACCCTGCTGGTGATCGTCAACGCCTTCGTGGGCGGCATGGTGGGCATCGAACGCACGGTGCTGCCCGTGCTCGCCGAACTGGAGTTCGGCATCGCCTCGCACGCTGCGGCGCTCAGCTTCATCATGGCCTTCGGCGTCAGCAAGGCGCTGGCCAATTACTTCACCGGAAGGCTCGCCGCGCGCTACGGCCGCAAGACGCTGCTTATCACCGGTTGGGTGCTGGCCCTGCCCGTACCCTTCCTGCTCATCCACGCCGATGTGTGGGCCTGGATCGTGGCGGCGAACATCCTGCTCGGCATCCATCAAGGCTTCGCGTGGAGCAGCACGGTGGTGATGAAGATGGACCTTATGGGCGAGCAGGACCGCGGCCTCGCCATGGGCCTCAACGAGTTCGCCGGCTACCTCGCCGTGGGTGCGATGGCCTTCCTCACCGGCTATCTCGCCGCACACTACGGACCGCGCCCCGTACCGTTCCAGGTGGGCATCGCACTGGCGGTGATCGGCTTGCTGATGACCGTGCTGTGGGTGAAGGACACCACGCACCACGTGGCCGCCGAGGCCGCGCAGAGCGCACTGCCCAAACTGAAGCGCGTGTTCGTGGAGACCAGTCTCACGCATCGCACGCTGGGCAGCGTCACGCAGGCCGGTCTGGTGAACAACCTGAACGACGGCATGCTGTGGGGCCTGCTGCCCGTACTGCTGCTCAACGAAGGGCTCGGCCAGGAGCGCATCGGCCTCATTGCGGCGGTGTACCCGGCGGTGTGGGGCCTCGGACAGCTCTTCACAGGCAAACTCGCCGATCTGGTGAACCGCCGCTCATTGCTCATCATCGGCATGGTGCTGCAAGGCGTGGCCATCCTCGCGCTGCCCTTCGCGCATGCACAGAGTGCATACATCGCGCTGAGCGCTGCACTCGGTCTGGGCACTGCGCTCGTTTACCCCACCTTCCTCGCTGTGCTCGCCGCGCACACGCATCCGCAGCAGCGCAGCGAGGCCGTGGGCGTGTTCCGCCTGTGGCGCGACCTGGGCTACGCCATCGGCGCGCTGCTCACCGGTCTCATCGCCGACCGCTTCGGCATCACGGCCTCCATCCTGGCGATCGGGGGCGTCACGGTGTTGAGCGGCATCGTGGTGTGGCTGCGCATGCCCAGCGAACGGAAGTGCCTTGAACCAGAGGATCTGAAGCCGCTGCTGGGCAAGCCGAACGTGCGCGTGGTGGATGTGCGCAGCCCCGAGGAGTACGCCAGCGGAC
>JADLBK010000186.1 GCA_020847755.1 Flavobacteriales bacterium
ACCCCAACAAACAATGGTCGGTGACCTACACCGATATCGCAGGACGCACAGTAGCCACCTCGTTGACGTGTGAAGCGCCGGAAGGGATGGAGCCACTGCCGGCCGATCCCATTGTACTGACCACGGACCTGTTCAATGGCCTGTCCAATCTGTCCCCCGCCCTGGGCCAGTGGAGGCCGGACGGTCCGCAGCTCCAGTTCACCACGCAGATCGTCGTGCCCTGTGAAGGGGAGTACACGTTCGATTATGCCATGAGCAGCATCCTGCTCGCGGACGATTGTTGGGAGGACTCACTGGGCAATGGCCTCTGTGTGCACTGTGTGTATGAATTGGATATCCTCCTCACCGATGCCTGCGGCGCCACAACGATCCTGCAACAAGGCCTGGTGGGGCAGGTGGACCTGGCGAGTGAGGCCGTGATGTTCGCGTGTACGGCCACGACCATGGATCCGCCGGCAGCCGCGCACTGGCTCAGCGAGGGTGAGTACACGTTGACCAAGGTGCTCCGGATCCATGATCCGGCACGCGACTACTATGTCGAGCGGCTGATCGACCCCGACTACAATAATTGCGTGCATGACTTCAACTACTTCTACGACCTGCTGGAAGGTGAGGTCGACCTCAACGATTGCACGGTGGACTGTGCCGACTGCTATACGGCGCTGGGCCCGTTGGAGGACTATCTGCTGAACAACCCGGAGAGCAATGAGGCGGAGTATTACGCCTACCTCACCTTCTGTGATGAGATGTGTGCCGAGGAGAGCTGGTGCCAGGTGGCGTATCGCAACATGCTGACCGACATGTCCCGGCAGGGCCAGTATTGCAAGTATGAGCTGGACGCGAACCAGAACGTGGTGGTGACGGACCGCACCTCGGTCCTGTTCGAGGGCACTCCCGCGCAGAGGATCCTTGCACGGCCATATTGGAACAACACCACGCCGGCCTACCGCGCCATCGACGAGAACGAACGCCTTTGGAAACAACCTTGGTTCGAGGAACCTGATGGTTCGACACATCAGGAGTATCGTGACCAGAACGGCACACGCACTCGCGTGTGGCTTGTGGACCTGGGTGGCGGGAACTACGAACCGGCGGTCGATCCCGGCGCGGCCGAGTTCGACCCGGTCGCACAGCTGTGGTTCGCCTACCCGGAAGAGCTGGTGGATGTGACCGACTTCATCAACGTCGCCTGGCAACCGGGCTTTGAACGCTCGCTGGTGCGCTTCCATCCGGAGTACTGCTACTACATGGATTGCAAGAGCTATGGGCCGGTGAACACACAGCCCGGAGTCATCGTCACCAGCGATGACTTCGATGCGCGGCTGAAAACCGTGACCTCATTGGCCGAAGCGGTCTCCCAAGGGTTCATCATTGGCGGTGGCACGGTAACCTCGGTGGAGCTTTGGAACGTGGATCCCTTCGTCGCCTCCGCTGACGATTGGGCCCTGGACCTGCAGCACACGTGCGTGAACTTTTCGGAGATCAATGGCAGCTTCTACGATGTGGGCCAGGTGGCGCTGACCATCGTGCGGTGTTTGGGCAACATCAATGGTCCGACCTGTACGGACATCAGTACGATCACGGTGGCCTCCTCGGAAGGGGATGCCTGGTGGATCCGCGTGAGGGACATGTACTTGAGCCGCAAGTACATCGTACAGAAGAACCGGGCGAACGCCTATGTGAACAGTTGCGACTGTCCAAGCCTGAACTACTGCATCGGCGAGGAGGAGACCAGCACCTGGTGGAACAAGATGGGCGCGCCGTTCGCCTACACGTGGAACTGGTGGGGGTCGAACAGCTTCTGGAACTACCTCACCAATTGGTACCAACAACCACGGAACCTCTGGTGCCAGGTGTGCAGCCATCACAGCTACCACTATTTCGATGACAAGGTTCGCCGTTTCGAGGAACCCTCGCAGATCCCCGGCAGCGACATGTCCGCTGCGGATGCCGCCTACCAGGTGTTCCTGACCACGGGCCAATGCCCGCTGGGAAGTGCCTGGCAGCAATTCTTGAACGAGATCGTCACCCACCCCCGCTTCCTTACGGCCAATGACCAGGACAGCCTGGAACAGTCCGGTGCCTGGACCGCGGTGCAGTTCGCGCTCAACGATCTGCAAGGCGCTCCGCCGGTGGTGCCCGGCGAGATCCAGGCCGATGTGAACAGTGTGACCAACCAGCTGATCATCGGCATCGATGAGGGGTGGGACATGAGCTTGGAGTGCACGGTCACCCTCGAGCCGCCTTCGCTCTTGTTCGATTGGAGCTCGATCGTTTACGTCGCGAACATCACGGAACAGGTCCCGGCCGGGCATTTTCGGATCGGGGTGTATTACCTGGACGCGGATGGGGTCACCCAGCTCGTGGAGATCGACGGGGTGATGTGTGAGCAGTACCAGTTATGGCCGTGCAATTTCCCGCGGACCTGCGAGCCCAACGAGTTCGCCCTGCACCTGCAGAACCTCATGACCATGCTGGCGTACGGCACCGAGCTGGAGTCCAGTAATGTTGTCTTGAGCACCGCACAAGTACCGGGCGGTGGGGGCACGATCCAGTCCGAGATGCATCCGAGCATCACCGGCCTGTTCGCGGCAAGCCCCACCTTCCAATGGTCGTATGTGCCTGGGGGACCCGCGTTGGTCCTCCGGAACACGGCGCAGGCAGGGGTCAGTTTGCGGTTGGAGGACCTGACCACCGAGCCCGATGCGCAGCCCGTGGGTTACTACCTGGCACAGGCAGCCATGCTGCTCAACATCACCAGCAATTACGAGAACTTCTTCACCGTGGACCTGGTCGACGCCAACGGGGTGTTCGTGGCCACCCTGAGCGGTGCCCTGTTCTGGGAGGAGGGAGGTGTGCGGACGCCCTTGCCCGCGGGTGAATGCGACCTGCCCGAGCCCATGAGCTGCCAGACGATGGGACATGTGAGCTACGCGAACCTCCTGGCCGTGCTCGAGGAGCGGCTCTCCCGCCCGGGTGTTGACCTCAACCAACTGGACCTGGGTCAAAGCCCGCACATCACCCAGGATCTGGTGAGCGCCTTGGTCCCGGACTGCGATGACAGCTGGATGAACGGCGGGGTCTCCTGCCTGTTGGGGACGTGGAACAACGGCACGGACACGTGGACCTTGGGTGACTGCCTTGAACTGGAGTTCACCGGTGGTTGGCAGGTACCGATCGACGCGTTCGGCGATGCGCAGTTCACGGGCGACCCGGACCAGCCGTCCGGCGCATACCACGCCTTCACCGTGGACCTCCTGGTGGGGAACAGTGTGGTGGGCGAGCTGCGTGTGAGCACCTGCATCGACCTGATGCCCTGCGAACCCTGTCCGCCCGATAGCGGCGCCATGGGCGGCTCGGGCGATGGGCAGGGGGAGGCCATTGCTGCACGGTATGGATTGAGCGATGATGAGCTGGTGGAGGCGGGTCTGGTGCACCAGGACCTGGTATGGCCCAAGTACCTCGAATACACCACGGCGGTGTCCGGCCTCAACCAACGCTTTGGCCATATCCCGGGCGACAGCTTGTATCTGGCGCCGGCGGATTATGCCGCGTTCCGGACCAAGGGCTTCCAGCACATCCTTGGATCCTATTTGAAGTATATCGACGGGTTCCAGCCTGTCGCGGACAAGAAGGAACTGCTGTATCAGCCGGAGGCCTTCACGGTGGACTACAGCGGGTCGGTGAACGTGAGCGAGGAGTACCTCTCGTATCAGAAGGCGGTCGAGGACTACAATGCGCGTGCGGCCGCCTTGGGTAAGCCCACGATCGACCCGGTGCCCGACTCCACTTTCAAACAACTGCTTGCGGCGGATGTGTCCCGGCTCTATGTGAACGACCTGGTGGAGCGGTATCCGAGCAACACACCGCCGCAGGGCCTCGTGCAGTACATGGCGCAACAAGGAACGCCAACGGACCCCTGCACGGACATCTATACCGACCAATACCTGGCCGCCTATGCGTGGTTGGAAGCGCACAATCCCGACAGCACCTCGCGCTGCCCCGGGTACACCATCTATACGCCCCTGGTGAGTTATGAGGAATTCCAGGGCGCCAATCTCTGCTGCTCGGATACCGGCATGGCCGTTCTGGGCGCCTACCTTGAACAATTCTACAATGACACACTGCGCTGCCCGGGCGAACTGCCGCGCCTGAAGCTGTGCCCGGAGGACGATGAAGAGGCGGCCGCGGCCAAAGCGCTGATCGATGATGAACGTGAATGCCAACGCCTCTATCTCCTTTGGCTGGAGGCGCTGGACAAGTACCACAAGCCCAGTGCGTACTACGCCCATACGCACATCGACCTGCCGAACCACTACAGCTCATTCGAGGAGTTCATGAAGGCGGGTCTGTGCGAATGCGTGGAGGAGTACCTGGCGTACCTCGACGCCTATCTGGCCTGGAAAGAGGGCATGGAGCCCTTGCCGGACGCGGTGACCATCGAAGAGTTCTGCGACCCGAACGAGGACCCCTGCTGCGTGCTCTTTGAGGCTGTGCAGGATGCCATCACCGCGTACCATACATCTGCCTACTACGAAGCCACCCATCATGGTCTCGGGTGCGAATTGCGCAGTTGCGAGCAGTTCATCGAGGAGGGTTTCTGTGAGTGCGCCGAGGCCTATTTGATCTATCTGCAGGCCTACATCGACTGGACCCCGATCGCGCCGATGCCACAGAACAAACCGCTGTGCATCAAGGAATGGTGCCAGGGGTATGACCCGAGCGAGTGCGAGCTGCTGTACCTGGAGTACGTGCAGACCCTGAACAGCCTGCAACCCGTGCTTCACGCGTACAACGTGGCCCATGGCACCACCTTCCAATTCCTCTATGCCGATGCCTCCCTCTTCACGCCCGATGCGCTGTGCTATTGCGTGGAGGCCTACCTGGCGCATCTCGCCGTCGTCTTTGCCGATCTGGATGCGCACCGCGATGAGCTTGAGGCCGGCCGCATCCTCATGCTCATTCGCTGGTGTTCATCGCCCGTACCGTGCGATCCGGTCCTCTATCCGGTGATCCCGCAGATCCAGACCACGATCGATCCGGACTCGGGCTGCATCATGGACCTGCTCAATGCCCTGCACCTGAACGCCACCACCTGGTACGACCAGTACATCGACACCCTCACCCAGGACATCACCGAGCGGTATGATTCCACGTGCATGCAGGCCTTCGAGTCCTTCACGATGAAGTTCACCGACCAGGAGCATCACTTCACGCTGTACTACTATGACCAGGCCGGCAACCTGGTGCGCACGGTGCCGCCCGCCGGTGTGGCGCTGCCCGCGTTCACCACGTCGGCGGACCCGATCGCCCAGCGCATCGCGAACGACCGGGCGAACGGCACCCATACCTACTTCACCAAACACCGGATGGCCAGCGACCATCTGTACAACTCCTTGGGGCAGCCCACGCGCTCGGCCATGCCCGACCAGGATGACATGAAGATCTGGGAGCCATCGCTCACCAGCGGGCTGCCGGTCTGGTTGCAGGTCACCGACAGTTGGTTCAAGCCCGGAGGCCATGGCTACCTGAGCGGATACCGCGACCTGGGCACGGCCGGTACACGGGGCTATGTGTATGGCACGGCCGATGGGGGGGCCACCTGGCACCGCAAGAAAGGTCTGTTGGGGCTCGACCTTCACGACGTGCATTTCCCAAGCACCAACGTGGGCTATGGCGTGGGCGATCAAGGCGGCCTGCTGCGCACCGCGGACGCCGGCAACACCTGGGACCTGCGGCCCGTGGCGAGCCTTACGCACGACATCGCCCTGCGCGGTGTGATGTTCGAAGGGGATGATGACGGGGTGATGGTGGGCAGCAAGGCCGGCCAGGCCTGGAGCGGCCATACCGCTGATGGTGGAGTAACGGTGACAGCGAACCTGCCCTCAGGCTATGCGGCGTTCACCGGCATCGGTTGGGATGGGACGAGCTATTGGGCCACGGCCACCGACATCACGACCCCCACCGATACCAACGGGGCGGTGCTCAAGTGGACGGGCACCCAGTGGGCCGATGACGGTCTTCGCGGCCGCATGGCCTCGGACCATAAGGCCATCGCTGCGCTTGGTACCAACGAGGTCTGGCTCGGCGGCCAGCGCGGTGTGCTCTTGTATAGCGGCAACAACGGGGACAGCTGGCGCATGGTGGCCACCGGCCAGAAGGATGACTTCCTGGACCTGCACGTCTACACGCAGAATGTGGCCGTGGCGATCATGGACAGCAGCAACTGGGGTGTGCTGCGCGCCACGTACGACGGCGGCCACACCTGGGAGGCGGTCGGCAAACCCCACCACGACCTGAACGACTTCCATGCCTATGATGGATCCCATTTGATCGCCGTGGGCAAGAACGGCCAGGTGGTCCGTGTGATGATGAGCACCAGCAACGTGGTGACCACGGACCTGGCCACCCTGATGACGGGCATCACCGTGGAGCATACGCGCGTTTGGACGGGCATGGACGGCGCGGCGATGCGGCTGATCGTCGGCAGCGCGGACGGCACCATCCGGTTCTGCACCAACGGCAACCCGGCGACACCGGGTTGGGCGCAGACCGTAACGTCCGTGGGCACCGTGGCGATCAAAGCGATGGAAGGACACGTGGTGAGCGGCTCGCACGTGAACATGCTCGCGGTGAACGCGAGCGACAAGCGATATGATGTGAAGTTCCCGGTGGCTGCGGCGCCTGCCACGGCGGGCCCGGTATCGGACTACGAACCACATCTGGCCAAAGGCACGAGCGGCACGTTGGTGACGGTGAGGACCACCAATGATCTGGAGGTGCTGGACCTGGCGACATGGCCAATACCGGCGCCGATCGCCAATCCCTGGCCCGCCACCGGAAGTTTGGCGGATCTGACCGCCATGGCCGTCAGCGACATCACACTCGTACAGGCAGGCCTGGCAGGTGCCATCCAGAACGCACCCAGCACTACGTGGTCCGACCAGAGCAGGAAGGTGCAGCCCCTGCGCCTGTACGGCATCACTGATGACGGCAAGGTGGCCGTGGGCGAAGAGGGTCTGGTGTACCACAACGACGGCACCCAGTGGAACCTGATCCCATCCCCGGCCTTCGATGATCTGCTCGATGCGGCGATGAGGACGCCGACGGAAGTGTACTGCGCGGGTGAAGGCAGCACGGTGTTCCTGATGAATTTGACCACACCGATGGCGGGCGTCACGGGCAGCACATTACCGATCACCACCACGGTGCTTTCCATCGCCGTGGACCCCAGCGGCGCGCGGACCCTGGGCACGCCGGATGGCTCGATCCTGTATGCGGCGCCCGGTACTGGCTATATCGTGCTGCCCTTCAACGGCGGGGCAGTGAACGGATTGGCACCTCGTCCGGGCACCAATGATGTAATGGCCGTGGGCGGCCAGAGCATGGTGCACCGTGTCATGACCTCCACCCGCATCGCCATCGACGATGTGTTCACCCCGCGCCTCAATGGCATCCACTTCGCGAACGGCAACGATGGCTATACCGTGGGCGACGCGCGCATCGTGCGCCATACGGTGGATGGTGGCATCACCTGGCAGGCCGTGCCCACTTCGGCGGTGATGCCGATCGCGGCCCTCCATGATGTATGCTCCACCGCCCCGGGTCATGCCATCACCGTGGGCGATGCGATCGCCTGCTCGTTGGACGGCCTGAACGCGGCTTCGATCATCAGCGGCCTTTCGGGCAAGTCGTTACGAGGTGTGGCCATCGCGGCCAGCGGTGCGGGGGTGATCGTGGGGCACAACGGCGGCAACGGCATCTACTACCGGCGCAACCCCGGTGGCACTTCGTGGACCAGCTCGGCCTTCGGATCCCGCCTCAACGCGGTATGGTCCTTCCCACGCTACCTGGATCAGGACCGCTTCCTGCTCGCCGGCTATGGCGGCAACATGATCCGCACGTATTGGGACCAACCCTCCACCGGATGGGATCCGAGCCCGCTGGGGAACATCGCCACCCTGGTGGACCCGGTGAACGCCCTCTTCTTCCACGACCATGTGGCCGGATACGCCGTAGGCAATAGTGGGGCTCTGGCGCGAACGAGCAGCACATCCACCTCCATTGATTTCAGCGCACTTGCCTGGGGGCCCTTGCAGGGCGGTATCGATGATGGGCTGGCCGGCCAGAACGCGCTCTCGAACATCGACCTTACCACCATCGGCTTCAGCGACCGCTACCACGGCTTCTATGCCGGTACCTATGCGCCCGATCAGAACTTCGCCCGGATCATCAATGACGAGAGCGGCCTCTTCAGCCAGCGCTGCTGGTACGACGCGCTCGGGCGCATCGTGCTGAGCCAGAACAGCAAGCAGCGCGCGCCGCTCACCTACAACACGCCGGAGCCCCAGCGCTTCAGTTATTCGCTCTACGATGGCCTCGGCCGCGTGGTGGAAGCCGGGGAAGTGACCGAGGACAATACCGACATCTTCGACGTGAACGGCATGAAGGCCCAGCTCGGCTACGAGGTGGGTGGGGTGGAGAACCCGAACGTCATTGACCCCAACGTGCTGAGCACCTGGGTGCAGGGCCGTACGCGCAAGGAAGTGACGCGTACGTATTATGACGAGGCGGTGACCGCTTTCGGCCTCCCTTCCAACTACGATCAGCGGAACCTGCGCCTGCGGGTGGCCAGCACCACCTTCCAGGAAGAGGAGGATGGTGTGCCGGAGACCTACGACCACGCCACGCACTACAGCTACGACATCCACGGCAACGTGGACGATCTGCTGCAGGACCATCCCCAGATGGCGATCGACCTGGCCAACGACATCCAGGACCCGATGCGGTGGAAGCGGATGAAATACCGCTACGACCTGATCAGTGGGAACGTGCTGCAAGTGAAGTACCAGGAAGGCGATGCGGACCAGTTCTACCACAAATACGAATACGACGCGGACAACCGGCTCATCAAGGTGGAGACCAGCTTGGACAATACCCTGTACCATACCGACGCGGAGTACTTCTACTATCCGCACGGTCCGCTGCAACGCACGGAGCTGGGCGAGCAGAAGGTGCAGGGCATGGACTACGCCTACACGCTGCAAGGCTGGCTGAAGGGCATCAACAGCGAACTGCTGACGCCGGACAATGACATGGGTCTGGACGGGGTGGTGGGTGGCGGCAATGCCAACGAACTGGTGGGCCGCGATGCCTATGGCCTGAGCCTCACCTACCATGGCAGCGACTACCGTGCGACCGACAATGCGCGCTGGGACAACAGCAGCGCCCATCGGCCTTTTGCCCCCCAGGCCTGGGCCATGCCCGACTGGCATCCGCTGTACAACGGGAATATCGCCAGCACGGCGAACAGCCTGCAGCCCTTCGGGGTGGGCGGCTGGCAGGGCACGGCGAACGAAGTGGGCCAGGTGCTGGCGGGGCTTTACCGCTACGACCAGCTGAACCGCCTGCGCCAGATGCGCACGCGGGCTGGGCTGAACGATGCCACCAACGATTGGACGACGCTACCCACGCCCACGGGCGCGGATGCGGACAAGTACCTGAGCACCTACGCGTACGATGCGAACGGGAACATCGAGGCCGCGGACCGATATGATCAGAACGGGGACCATTACGATGACCTGGAGTACTTCTACCAGAAGAATGGCAGCGATCTGGTGCGCAACCGACTCTACCATTTGAAGGATCATGCAGACGCCACGAACGCCTTTGTGAACGAAGGACCTAACGGGGCTGTGGATCTAGACTACCGGCAGGCGACGTTCTATCCGCTCGTGGCCGACATAAACGAAGACAACAACTACCGGTACGATGAACTCGGGAATCTTGTGCAGGATCTGGAGGAGGAGATTGCCAAGATCGATTGGACCGTGGCCGGCAAGGTGAAGGCGGTTGAGCGTACCGGAGGTAGCAATTTGCCGCCCTTGGAGTTCGCTTACGGTGCCGGTAACGAGCGCACCGAGAAGAGCATGGGCACGGGTGCGGATCTGATACGCGAACACTACGTGCATGATGCGGATGGCAATGTCATGGCGGTGTACAACTGTCAGCCAAGTACGGGCAACTTCACCCTCCGTGAGTGGTCGATATACGGAAGTCAGCGTGTTGGTGCGTATGATCGCCAAGTGCTCTTCATACCTCCTCCGCAGGTGCCGCAAACGCAGGTGCCATATGATGTGAATCTGAAGTACGAGATGAAGGACCACTTGGGGAACGTCGGTGCGGTAGTTACCGCGCGATTGCTACTGGGGGATGGCGCCCCGCATGAAGCAGAGGTGGTGCAGGCGCAGGTGTATGAGCCCTTCGGCTCACTGCTGCCCGGAAGAAACTATGGGAGTTCGTCCTACGGCTACGGGTTCAACGGCATGCGCAAGGATGACGAGATTCACGGTGAGACAGGTACGAGCTACGACTTCGGAGCGAGGCTGTATGATCCAAGGGTGAGCAGGTGGTTGACTACGGACCCTCACGCTATCAACTATCCGTATATCTCGCCATTTGCCTTTGCGTTGAATACACCCATCCAAGCTACCGACCCCAATGGAAAATGGGTTATCTGGGTCCACTACCAGATCACGTACGATGTGCTCATTAAGCTCGGCTACAGTGCCAAAGCTGCCGATAGGGTTGCGCATGCAGCATCTACGTACTCGGATAATCCACCCGACTGGGTAATTAAAGCTCAAGGCCATCCGGAGCAGTTGGCAAAACGGCCAAGCATTGACTATAGTGTTACTCGAAACTCTCAAGAGGAGGATCATTCTCACTGGCATGCGATGCGCTCTGACGCGGAAGCCAGCGGGGGAATGACTCCTGAGCAGGCAACACAACGTGGATTAGAGTATGGTTGGGGTAAAATATTTGCCTGCCAGGGAGAGGCTTTGAATGCGCTTGACTTGGGTCAAGGACTACATGCGCTGCAAGACGCCGAGGCGCATTTCGGGGCAAGTACAAATGAACATTTAGGCCTGAACCTATCGTCTCTCTGGCATGTTGCTTATGATTCGGGAAAGCGTGGCGGAGATCAATTGGACGGGGCAAAGTCATTGACCGAATCCGCGGTTCGTGTCATGGAGATCATGAATGGTGGCACTGCTCTACTTAAAGATGGGGTCCAACTGAATCTGCGAGGTACTTCGGTCGAGCAACGTGGTCAAATACGACAAATGCTTGGAAAAAGTGGATTCACGATGGACGACGGTTCTCTTGTGAACATTGGGACCGAAACGGACAAGAATCTTGTCTACCGCTACACCATATCAAAGAAGAAAGAGTAGATGCAAAGCTCTCGGGGACCGACAAGTTCGCTGCCGCGTTACCTGCGAGCGGTTCTTGCAGTGGCGATAGCGAACTGGATAGATGCTGGAATTCTCGCAACTATTGTAAGTCCTGAGCTAATCGACCGATTCGGAATCGAGTCGTTCCTGATGGCGATGTCGACTATCCTGCTAGCTACGGCGATTGATCGAATCGCTCATCGTAAGGAGGGCATCATAGAGTATCTCAAGGGATTATTTCTTCGGCTAGTGAAGACGTTTCCGCTTCTCTTTGGTGAGTGCTTCGCTTTAATGTACTTGCTCACTGGGCATCGTCTACCCTTAACAACAACGATCGGTCTTGTCAGCCTAATTGGGTTCCTCGCAATAATTCGAGTTAGCGAGGTGGCGCGATCATCTAGCGTGGATGATCACCGGTGAAATGGCCCATCTGCAGTACCATGCCGATGCCACCAACGCGTTCGTGAACGAAGCGCCGGATGGTGCGGTAGACTTGGACCACCGTCAGGTGACCTTCTACCCGGATATCAACGACATCAACGAGGACAACAACTACCGCTACGACGAGCTGGGCAACTTGATCCAGGATCTGGAGGAGGGGATCGCCGGCATCGATTGGACGGTGGCCGGCAAGGTGAAGGCGGTGATGTAAGCACCCCCATTTTAGGCGCAGTGCATTGTAAAGGTACTTCTTGGTGTGGTGGTGTTGTGGATGTCCTGTTGAACTGTGGGGAACTCCGCGCGTGAGCCTGCGTAGTGGGCAGGGAGTTGTCCACATTTCAACAGGAACGCACGGGGCGAGAGGCGGAGCAGCGAAGCGTGCGGGCGCACATGGTTGTAGCGCCACATCCACTCCTGGGTCATCTGCCGGACCTGTTCGAGG
The DNA here is from genome assembly GCA_020847755.1 of Flavobacteriales bacterium. Lineage (GTDB taxonomy): Bacteria > Bacteroidota > Bacteroidia > Flavobacteriales_F > PHOS-HE28 > PHOS-HE28. Next base: position 12,121 of record JADLBK010000186.1, read on the forward strand.
GACTCGAAGATCCAGGCATCCAGCACCTCGGTCCTGTAGGTCCTGTTGAAGCGCTCGATCAGGCCGTTCTGCATGGGCCGGCCAGGCTGGATGTAGGTGAACTCGATGCCGTTGGTCGCCGCCCATTCCTTCATGGCCTGGGCGATGAACTCCGGGCCGTTGTCCATGCGCAGGCGTTCGGGCTTGCCGCGCCACTCGATGAGTTGTTCGAGCTCCCGGATCACACGAGGGGCCGGCAGTGAAGTGTCCACCGCGATGCACAGCGCTTCGCGGTTGAAGTCGTCCATCACGTTGAAGGTCCTGTACTTGCGGCCAGTGACCAGCGCATCGTGCATGAAGTCCATGCTCCAGGTGATGTTCGGCCCGATGGGCAGCACGATCGGGTCTTTCACCCGCTCGGGGACACGGCGTTTGGTGCGTTTGCGCTGGGGCAACTTGCACTCCTTGTAGATCCGATGCAGACGCTTCTTGTTGGCCTTGCAGCCCTCGTTGCGCATGTGGATCCGTATCAACGAGAAGCCCCACTGCGCCTCGCTCTCCGCCACCCGCATCATGTGTTCGATCACCTCCGCATCGTTCTTCTCCTTGGGCACATAGCGGAACACGCTCGCGCTCAAGTCCAACAGCTTGCAGGCCCGGCGTTCGCTGTACTGGCGCTGTTCGACCAGTCGGCGCACGATCTCTCGCTTATCGTCCGGGCCTACAACTTTCCCTCGATGATCTCCTTGAGCACCTGGCGGTCCATCTGCGCCTCGGTGTACATCTTCTCCAGCCGGGCATACTTGGCCTTCAGCTCCTTGAACTCCTTGAGCTGGTTGGCGTCCAGCCCGCTGTACTTGGCCTTCCACTGGTAGAACGTGGGCTGGCTCACACCGTGCTCCCGGCACAGGTCCGCCACCTTCTTGCCCGCCTCATGCTCGCGCAGCATCGCAACGATCTGCGTCTCGGTGAATCTGCTCTTCTTCATCCTGATCAAGGTTAGGTGTTTCTACGTTCACCTGCACCTGTTTCAGGGGGTGCTTACA
>JADLBK010000187.1 GCA_020847755.1 Flavobacteriales bacterium
CGACAGCATGATCGGCAAGCTGATCGTGAGCGCGCAGACGCGGGAGGAGGCCATCACCAAAATGGAGCGGGCCCTCAGCGAGTACGTCATCGAGGGGGTGCACACCACCATCCCCTTCCACCTGCAGCTGATGCAGAACGAGAAGTTCCGCGCGGGGGAGTTCACTACCAAGTTCCTGGAGGACTTCGAGATCAAGCGGCCTTAGGGATGAACACGTGGCTGATCAGCCTAGTTCGCGAACGCTCCACGGCTCAGTGCTTCCTGTTATCGATTACGACAACCTCACTCTCCGTTTCTTGCTCAAACGTTGATGACCAAGAGAAAACGGCCGCTGCAGATGTGCTCAAGGAATGGCTTATTGTGAAGCAGTGGAGTAATGGCACTGAAACATTATCGACTGGGAAAGCATTAATGTTTGGCAATGATGGCATCCTAACTGCGGTTGGATTCAGTAACGACGCCTTTGTTTCATATGGCCATTTCGTATTCAACAACAAGTTCGATTCCGTACAGATTACTCTTAAAGAAGTGCGTGAGTATAGAGCCGGAATCAGGTTCCACGGAGATACTCTGGTACTCACCTCATTCGATTCTAAGGAGGGGGCTTCGAGGTTATACCTTGTCCCTTTGGAATTTATGCCGGCCGACAGCGCAATGAATCAACTTCATTTTGAAATGCACACATATTCAATCACTTCAGACGGAATTGGGATTCGATTTTCAGGACAGATTCACAATAAATCAAATCACAATTTCAGAAACGTCAAGACTCATTTGGAAATCTGTGGAGACCCAAGTCTTACTACCTCAATGCTCACGAAAAAGTGGTCCATGTATGATATATCGTTTCCGTACGTCTTTAGCGGTGCTTCGATGCCAATTAAGATGACGATTGAGGTTCCCGACTTTGCCAAAGGACAAAAGTATCCTGAACTATTTGGTTGGTATTTAGTTGTTCACCCGACTGAGGCACCTTGACGCGTCCTTCGCATAATGCAGTACATCCTCCATAAATACTTAGCTTCTCAGATAGGGATTTTAGCGGCCAGTCAACGCCCAGTCACAGGTCTTGCCACAGTATAGTATTTGTCCATACCAGAACACACCGAGATTCCCAACTGGAGTGACATTTTCCGTGCTGGTACACTTGCTTGGCCACATCGACCATTTGTTCTCCGCAAGCTGATCGTGAGCGCGCAGACGCGGGAGGAGGCCATCACCAAGATGGAACGGGCCCTCAGCGAGTACGTCATCGAGGGCGTGCACACCACCATCCCCTTCCACCTGCAGCTGATGCAGAACGAGAAGTTCCGCGCCGGGGAGTTCACCACCAAGTTCCTGGAGGACTTCGAGATCAAGCGGCCGGGCTGAGGCCCCGGGACCGGTCGATCCATCCAGGGAACGGGCACCACATGCCCCGGCAGCCGGCTACCTTCACCGCATGCGGTGGCTTGCAGTGGCCGTTTGTTCGGCGTCATGTGGCCTTCTGCTTGCGCAGGAGACGGCCACGGACCGGGTGGAACCTGCCACCATGACCATCGGTCCGGGCATCGGCCTGGATTTCGGGGGCCTGGGCGTTCAGGTGAGCGGCCGCCCCCTGCCCGCGCTGAACCTGTTGCTCGGGGTGGGCTACAACCTGAACGGGGCGGGCATCAACGCCGGCGCGGCCTGGCGCATGCTGCCGAAGAAGCGGTTCTGCCCGTACCTGGTGGGGCTGTACGGCTACAACGCGGTGATCAGCATCCGCAACGATGAGGGCTACACCAGGACCTACTACGGCCCCTCGGCCGGCGTAGGGATCGAGATCCATCCGCGGCGACGCAGCGGTCACCTGCAGCTGGCGGTGTACCTGCCGTTCCGCTCGGCGGAGTTCACCGACGATCTGGAGCGCGTGAAGGCCGACCCGGTGGTGGACCTGCGCGCCGAGCCCCTACCGGTCGCCTTTTCCCTGGGCTACCACTTCGGCCTCTGAGCCGGGCCGGGACAGGCGGCGGGCCTCATCGCCATACGCATTCCCCCTCCCCCGCACAAGGGGGAGAACACGTGGGTGGACCCACGTGAAAATACATGGGTGGACCCACGTGGAAATACGTGGACGGCGGATCATGCGCTGGCCTTGGTTTGTGTGGACCAACCCGAGGCCACGGCCGAACGCTTCGGACGCGGTCCTTACAACACCCCCAACGCCATGTTCACCGACCGTTCCCGACCGCTTTGGGCGCTCTGCGCCGCTGGTCTCTGGGTGCATGCTCCGGTCCACGCGCAAACGGACCCCGTATGGATCTCCGGCTCGCAGGCCATCCACTTCCCCGCGCCGGGCGGCACCGCCGTCACAACATCAGCCCTGCCCACGTCATTCGATCCGAACATCGCCGATGCGTTCGAGTACCAAGGCGCCACGGCCTCGATGGCCCAGAACGTACAGGCCGACGGCACTGGCGATGTCCGCTTCTTCATCGTGGATGGCCGGGTGTACAATGGTGATGGCCTGCTCATCGCCGACCGGTCCGACGACCCGGATTGCGAGGTCTGCATGTTGCCTGGCGGTCCGCATGTGTTCATCGCGCCCATCCGCGGGAGCTGCGATCGCTACCTGGTGATGGCCCCGGAGATCGACACCGACCGCGACGAGGAATACACCATCAAGGTGCGGTTCGGTATCCTGGACATGAGCCTGGTGAACGACCATCCGTACTACACCACCAACAACCTGACGGTGATGGGCAGGTTCCTGAGCAACACCGACAATGCGATGGTGGACGACTTCGACTACTGGGACCCGCAGCTCGGCGGCATGTCGATCACGTGGGTGAACGGCAACAGCCAGGCCTATCTCGCCGACTGGACGTTACCCTTCTCGTTGACCGGTCATCCGGACGTGGTGCGGATCGATGCCGCAGCGCTGGCCAACGGCGATCAGGTGATCGGGCTGGAGTCCGCCGCCGCGCTCAATTTCCTGCTCAACACCGACCGTGGGCCGCACTACGTGGATGGAACCGGAAAGGCACAACCTGAAGCGGACTGGAATGCCGAGCGCAGCGTGCGGGGCGAGCTGGAACTGCATCGCAGCGGCACCCAACTCCTGGTGACCTACAGCGGTTATGTGCGCGCCGGGGGAGGTCCCTCGATACACACCCTGGGGGTGATCCACTCCGCCTTCGACCTCAATGGCCTGCCGGGTGCGCTACCCATGATCACAGGCCAGGGCTATCCGCGGATCTACGAGGTGGAGCACTACACCGATGGCACCGGGCTGGCGCAGGAAGACCACTTCGGGAACCCGATCGAGCATCCGCGCGTGGGCGGGTTGGAGTTCTCGCCGAACGGCGACCACATCTACTACCTGAAGAGCAGCTACCACGCCGCACCGCACACCAACTTCGGGGTCATCGACCGCAGCCTACTGCCGCCGAACGGGGTGACGCCGCTGGCGATCGGCCCCTACACCGAGACGCGCAAGCTGGCCGATTCCGAGCTGGAACTGAACGTGGACGCCACGGGGAATGCGGAGGTGCTCTACGCCATCGGCACCAGCGGCGTGGGGCAATACTGGCTGGGCGCTTTTGCGGACCCCGACGTGCCCGACCCCGCCAACTGGCAGCCCAATGCCGTCACCCTGGGCACCCCGGCCACTTATGGCGGCATCAACGCCGTGGAATACCGCCTGCTGAACGGACGCATCCGGGGCGATGAGCACATCCTGACCCTGCAGGACGGCAGCTGTTGCCTGGAGGCCCACCTGGCGCGTGTGGAGCCCACGCTCTACAGCCTCACGGGAACCAATACGCCGGCCACGGCCTGGCAACCGGGCCAGAATCCCTTCCAAGGCGGTCCGACCCTGGTGGTGTTCGACCAGGACGTGGTGGTGCAGCCGGGCGCCCATCTCTATGTGAAGGACATGGTCTGGCGCTTCGCATCCACCGCCCGGTTGATCGTACGGAAAGGCGCATCGATCACCTTCACCGACTGCACCCTCAGCAGCTTCGACTGCCCCGACCAGCGCTGGCCGGGTGTGCGGGTGGAGGGGGAGACCAACAACCCGCTGCAGAGCGGCACCAACCAGGGGCAATTGCGCTTGACGAACAGCACCGTGTCCAATGCCGTCATCGGTGTGCATTGTGCGCGGGAACTGGCCAATGGTGCCATCGATCCGGCCGGCTTTGGCGGCGTGGTGCGCGCGGTGGGGTGCCAGTTCGTGGACAACATCACCGGGGTGCGGATCGAGCAATACCACCGCTATGGCAGCTTGGGCAATGAGCTGAACAACATCTGTCTGTTCAGCAATTGCGGCTTCCACACCACTGCGGATTTCCCCGGGCTGGGGAACACGGTGCCGCAGAACATGGCCCTCCTCTTCGACGTGAACGGCGTTCGATTCACGAATTGCGCCTTCGAGAACCAGGCCTACGGGAGTTTCCCGGGGCCCGACCAGCGCGGCAGGGGCATCATGGCCTGGGCGGCGAGCTTCACCTGCACCGGCGGCATGAACTATGCGCTCCATGGCTTCCGCAACCTCACCGCCGGGGTGCTGGCCTACGTACCTGTTCCACCTGCGCATTACACGGTGGACGGCATGGCCTTCGAGAACAACAAGTTCGGGGTGCTGGACCTGGCCAGCCGCCATGCGGTGGTCACCAACAACCACTTCAGCACCCTGGCCACCGATCCAATGAACGGTCCTTCGAGCATCGGCCTGTTCCTGGTGCAGAGCGAGTTGTACACCGTGGAGCGCAACACCTTCACGCGGCCCGGCACCGCCCAATGCCCCGGCATCGGCATCTGGTTCAAAGGGCCGGCCTTGGAGGAGAATCAGATCTACGACAACACCTTCGCGGACCTCAACGCGGCCTGCGTGGTGGAGGGCCGCCACGTGGCGTATACCAGCAACCTCAACACCCTGCCGGGCCTGCAACTGCTCTGCGGCGACCACACGAACAACTTCATCGACCAGTTCCTCATCCAAAGCGCGTTCATCCGCGAGAACCAGGGGATGGGCACCGATGCCACCACGCTGGCCAACAACCGCTTCGACCTGGCCGCCGATTGTGACCTGAACGCGTGGCCAGCCCGACATCCCTTCGTGTTCGCCCTCACGGACTACGGCCTCCATGTGGACTACCACTACTACGCGTACACGGGGAATCCTGAGCTGCGGCCGGAATGTGTCGAGGATGAGTTCGGTGTGGCGTACGACTACACAGGCGACTGGTTCTACGATCTGCTGGAGCATATCCAGCCCGACCCCTTTGATAAGGAGGATCATTGTAAAGAAGGTGATCTAGACCAACTGTCTGGCGGGCTCGAGGAATACCGACAGACCTACATGGCCAAGGTGGTGGAGCTGGGCAGCGCGGTGAACACGTACAACGGGGTGGTGGACGGCGGCGGTCGCCCCGATCTCCTGGACGCCATCGCCGATCCGGTGGCCTGGCCCAGTCATGCGCTGCGGAGCGTGCTGCTGGCGAACGGCCCCTTGAGCAACGAGGTCCTTACTGAGGCCATCCGGCGCGAGGTGGCCATGGACCCCTGGCACCTCACGCAAGTGCTGATCGACAACAGCCCCCTGAAGAAGGACGTGGAGATCATGCTGGACGAGAGCGAGGCCCTGCCGCCCTTCCACCGGGCCCTGCTGGCGCAGTACGACCAGGGCACCAGCTCGCGCGATCTGCTGGAGATGGA
>JADLBK010000188.1 GCA_020847755.1 Flavobacteriales bacterium
CCAGCACCTGCTCACCTCCATCGCGTGGAAGGGTCCGTGGGAGGGCGTGGTGGAGATGCGCCGCCACTATGGCAACTACCTCAAGGGCCTGCCCAATGTGAAGGAGGTGCGCTTGCGCCTGTGCACCGAGCGCGAACCGGCGAACATCGAGGCGATCCTCGATGAGGTGAAGGTCATGTACGCTGCAGCCGAGGTGGCGTAAGTGCCTTTCGGCCCGAGCAGCCTGAACGGTCCTTGTCCTGTCTTATCTTCAACTTCCACTGGTGGTCGTGGTGGGCACAGCCACGATCGGATTCAATACTTCAAGACATGCGCATCCTGGTGCTGTTGATCACTTTGCTGGAGGCTTTGCCTGGGGTTGCCCAAAGCTGGTTCCCCGAGGGTGCCACCTGGCAGCATGAGTTCTCGCCCGTGGGTGCCACTGTCGGCTACACTCGTATGGTTGCAGATGGCGATACGATCCTGGGAGGCGAGCAGGCGCGTGTACTGCGCCGCGTGACCATGGCTGCGTCCCTATCGCCACCGCATGCCGTGGACGTTACCCCGCGAAGCCCGTTCATTGTTCACGAGAACGGCGGCCTGGTGCGCATTTGGGAGGCTGGGCGCAACGCATTCACCCTGCTGTACGATATGAACGCCGTGCCGGGGGATCAATGGACCATGGCTTTGCCGAACAACTGGCACGTCTGCGACACGGCCAGCTTTGTGCAGGTGCTGGATACCGGCACCATCGAAGTGGATGAGGTGCCCCTGCATTGGCTGGCCGTTGAGCGGCACTACATCTTGGATGGCGCCGAGTGGTTCGTCCAAGCCGACACGGTGATCGAACGCATGGGCTACACCACCGGATACTTCGTACCACACGAGGCCTGCAATGCCGCGTTGGATGGTGATGAAGGCCGTGATCTGCGCTGTTACACCGATGATGTGGTCAGCTACAAGCGCATCCAGGCTTGGTCCTGCGAGAGCTTGCTGGCGGTGTCCGAAGCGACCGCAGAACAGGATGCGGGCTTGGTGCCGCTCGGTGATGGTGCCTATCAGGCACAGCTACCTGCCGCAAAGGGGTCGGTACAGTTCACGCTCTTCGATGCATCGGGACGGCAGCTCCAAGAGCGGTCGGTGCGCGATGGCGATGTGATCGTCATCGCGCAACAAGGCGTGGGCATCTACCACTTCCTGGATGCGCAGTCGCAGGTGATCGGCAGAGGGCGCGTTGTGGGGTGGTGATGCAGGCGCTCGAGGCCGTTCAGCGTTCCGTGGCGGCGTGAAGGAACCGCCGGCTCAGCGCGCGCAGCGGCAGCCAGGTCGTCAGCAGCCCGATCACGGCCACGACGCCGATCACCAGCAGCAGATCGCCGGGCAGCACCTGCACGGGGTAGCTGTCCACCACCGAGCCGCTGAGGGTGAGCAGCCCGAAGCGTTGCTGGGCCCAGCAGAGCCCCAGCCCCAGGGCGAGACCGGCCACGGCGCCCACGCCCACGATCAGCAGGCCTTCGATCAGGAACACGCGCCGCACCAGCCGCTCATCGGCCCCCATCGCCATCAGCGTGCGCATGTCGCCCTGCTTGTCGATCATCATCATCGTCAGCGAGGCGATGATGTTGAAGGCGCCGATGAGGCCGATGAAGCTCAGCACCACGAAGGTGAACCACTTCTCGCTGGCGTTGGTGCTGTACATCAGGGCGTTCTTCTGGTGCCGCGTGCGCACGCTGTAGCGGTCGCCCAGGGCGCTGCTGAGGATCGTGGCGGCGCGGTCGGCATCGGCCCCTTCGGGCAGCTGCAGTTCCACCGCGCTGGCTTCGCGCTCGTAGTGCAGGAGGTTAGCACCCATCTCCAGCGGCAGCAGCACGTAGCGGGTGTCGAACTCCATGTTGATGCTGAAGGTGCCGCTCACCGCCACGACCGCCTGTTCGAAGGCGCGCCGCTGGTAGGTGCTCAGCTTGCGGCCGCGCACCGGAGCGCTGATGCGGAGGGGCGTCAGGATGCCGTCGTCCAGGGGCACGCCGAGGTCCATCTTGAGGCCCAGCCCCAGCAGGGCGGTGGGTCCCTGCACGCCCTCCAGCAGGGGTTCGCCGCTGAACAGGTGGCGTTCCATGCCGCTCATGGCCAGGTACTGCGGCTCCACCGCCTTCAGGGTGGCCACCGCCTGCTGGCCGTTGCATTGCAGCAGCACGTTCTCCTCGATCACCCAGCTGGCCCGTTCGGCCCTGGCGGCCGTGCGCAGCGCTTCCACGTCCAGGCTGTCGCGCCACAGCGTCTTGCCGCGGGCCGGTGTGATGGTGAGGTCCTGGTCGAAGGGGCTGTAGATGGAATCCACCAGCTGGTTGATGCCGTTCAGCGTGCTGAGCACCACCACCATGGCCCCGGTGACCACGGCCACCACCACGATGCTGATCCAGGTGATCAGGTTGATGGCGTTGGTGCGCCGCCCGGCCGCCTTGCGGGACGCCAGCAGGTAGCGCCGGGCGAAGAGGAGGGGGAGGTTCATGGGCACCTACGCTTCACCGTTCACTGAGAAGAACACGATCGTTCCGGTCGTGAGATTGAACAGTGCTTGGAAGTAGCAATCCCCGCCATCTGCGATGATCTGCCATCCACCGAACATCTTGGTCGGCTGCTCACCGCTGAAGCACAGCGCATTCAGATAGATGAGTCGATGTCCTGCACTATCGGTCATCGCGCAATACTGCCGTATGTAGCGGTCTAATCCTCGGCTTAACTCCTCATGTGAATTGCCTTTAGCAACCTCAATGAGGATGCACTCTGTAGCCTCTAGGTCCGTCCGGACTATTGGTCGAAGTGTGTCCGCAACATAATCCCGAAGGCCGAGCCACTCCTCGTAGGGAAGCACCTCAACAAGGGATGGATCAAGCGGGCATGTTGCCCGGGTCTCGGTCGAGACGGTCACATTCTCCGCCGTGGTCGTGGACGCCTTTTCCTCGTTGCAGCATGTGAGGCACAAAGTGAGCAGGACGAGAAGCAAAGGTTGTTTCATAGTTCCACTACTTCCACGCCTTCACGATCAACCCCGTGCCGGTGGGGTGTCTCATCGACACGTCGAGCCAGTTGAGCACGTAGGCGATCGGATAGGTGATGAGGTAGTAGGCCGGCAGGATGAGGAAGAAGAGCTTGCTGGTGTTGAGCATCGACAACGGCCATTTCATGCTCAGCTTCCAGCTGATCTTGCCCGGGGTGCCGTAGCTGTAGCGCGCCTCCACCCGGCTGAAGCCGTTGCGCAGGCATTTCGCCTTCAGGTCGTCGATGTTGTAGCCGTCGCGCACGTGCTCCTCGATGAAGGAGCCTTCGCCCTCGTCGTGCACATCGCTGCCGCCCTGGTCGCTCGGGGTGCTGATGATGAGCATGCCGCCGGGTTTCAGCGAGCTGCTGTAGCACCGCAGGGCCGCCTCGTCCTCCAGGATGTGCTCCATCACGTCCACGCACACCACGAGGTCGAAGCTGTCGGGCTGCTGGAAACGCGTGACATCGCCCACCTGGAAGCTCACCTGCGGGCGGCCGATGGCCCGGAAGAAGGCGTTGCAGTCGGCCACCTGCTCCTCCTTCACATCGATGGCGGTGATCCGCGCCTTCGGCAGGCGCCCGCTGAGCCAGTAGCTGTATTGGCCGTATCCGGCGCCGGCGTCGTACAGGTGCAGCGCCTTGTCGCCCGCGCCCCGCCCCCAGCCCCTCAGCTCCCGGTGCACATGCCAGGCGCGCAGCAGCAGCAGGTCCAGCAGGCGGTAGAACAGCCGGCGCAGGAAGGGCGAGCGGTTGAAGACGGAGCCGAGCTGGCGCTTGACGGGGTCGTATTGCATTACCCTTCTGGAATTACCAATGTGGTAATGTGGCGAATGTGGCGTTCGTCATGCGTGGCTGCGATCCAGTTCGAAATGACTCCACATTACCACCTTCTCACATTTCCGCATTTGCACATTTCCATATCCTACTTCTTCAGCAGCTTGTCGATCTCCTCGGCCCGGTCGAGCGAATCGTCCACGTAGAAGAGCAGTTCGGGCACCACGCGCATCTGCCGGCCGATGCGTCGGCCCAAGAGCCCCCGCAGATGATGGGCGTCGTCGCGGATGCGGTCGAGGGCGGCCTGTTTGTCCTTCACGGGGAAGAGGCTGAGGTAGGCCTTGGCCACGCCGAGGTCGGGGCTCACGCGCACGGCGCTGACGGTGATGAGGCTGCCGGGCAGCAGGCGTCGCCCCTCGGTCTGGAACACCGCGGCGAGCTCCTCCTGCAACAGGCTGTTCACCTTGTTCTGTCGGATGCTGTCCATCGGCGGCGAAGATACCCGGTCGCCGCGGCGTGGGCGGCTACCTTTGGCCCCGCCCTGTGGAAGCAGGGATCCAGGCATGCGCAACTTCTTCCGCGTCCTGCGCTATGCGCGGCCTTACCGGGGCTACGCGGTGCTCAACGTGGTGTTCAACCTGGCGAGCACCGTGTTCCACCTGGCCTCGCTGCTGGTCTTCATCCCCTTCCTCAACCTGCTCTTCGGGCAGGCGCCTCCGCCCAGCGCACGGCCCGCGGTGGACCTCAGCCTGGAGGGCCTCAAGCGGCTGCCCGAGCTCTTCAACTGGCGGATGGCGGCCTACATCCAGGAGCACGGGCAGATGGGTGGGCTGGTCTTCATCTGCGTGGTGGTGGCCCTGTGCTTCCTGCTGAAGAACCTGTTCCGCTATTTCGCCCTCTGGGCCATCGGTATCCTGCGCAACCGGGCGGTGCGCGACCTGCGCAACGAGGTGTACGACAAGATCCTGGACCTGCCCATGCGCTTCCATACCGGCGAGCGCAAGGGCCACACGATCGCGCGCATCACGCAGGACGTGCAGGAGGTGGAGTTCAGCATCATGAACTACATCGAGATGGTGTTCCGCGAGCCCATCACCATCGTGCTGTCGCTGGCGCTCATGATCGGCATCTCCTGGAAGCTCACGCTCATCGCGCTGCTGCTGCTGCCGTTGAGCGGGCTGCTGATCGGCCGGATCGGCAAGAGCCTGCGCAGGGAGGGCCTGCGGGCGCAGCAGAAGGCCGCCGACCTGTTGAGCACCGTGGAGGAGACCCTCACCGGCATGCGGGTGGTGAAGGCCTTCAATGGAGAGGAGCAGATGCGGCGGAGGTTCCGGCGCGAGAACGAGATGCTCAACAAGCTGAACGTGTTCACCCTGCGCCGGCGCGACATGGCCTCGCCCCTCAGCGAGTTCCTGGGCGCGCTGGTGATGGTGACGCTGGTGTACCTGGGCGGGAGCCTGGTGATCGGGCAGGATCCCAGCCTGAGCGGTGGCGCCTTCATCGGCTACATCATCCTGTTCAGCCAGTTGCTGGCGCCGGCCAAGAGCTTCACCACGGGCTACTACTGGATCCGCAAGGGCGGGGCCAGCGCCGAACGCATCTTCGAGCTGCTGGCCGTGGAGAACAGCGTGAAGGAGCGCCCCGATGCCAGGCCCATCGCCGCCTTCACCGACCGGGTGGTGTTCGAGGGCGTGCGCTTCGCCTACGACGAGCGGCCCGTGCTGCGGACGGTGGACCTGGTGCTGCCCAAGGGGCGCAGCGTGGCGCTGGTGGGCACCAGCGGCGGGGGCAAGAGCACGCTCGCCGGCCTGCTGCCCCGCTTCTACGACGTCACCGGCGGGCGCGTGCTGATCGACGGCCAGGATGTGCGCGACCTGAAGCTCAGGGACCTGCGGGCGCTGATGGGGATCGTGACCCAGGACAGCATCCTGTTCAACGACACGGTGGCGAACAACATCGCCTTCGGGCAGCCGGGGGTGGCCACGGCCGACATCGAGCGGGCGGCGCGCATCGCCAACGCCCACGACTTCATCATGCGGCTCGACCAGGGCTACCAGACCGGCATCGGCGACATGGGCAACCGGCTCAGCGGGGGCCAGAAGCAGCGCCTGGCCATCGCCCGGGCGGTGCTGAAGAACCCCCCGATCCTCATCCTCGACGAGGCCACCAGCGCCCTGGACACCGAGAGCGAGCGGCTGGTGCAGGATGCGCTCTTCCGGATGATGGAGGGGCGCACCAGCCTGGTGATCGCACACCGCCTCAGCACCATCCAGCACTGCGACGAGATCTGCGTGGTGGTGGACGGCGCCATCGTGGAGCGCGGCACGCATGCCGACCTGCACGCCGCGGGCGGGCATTATCGCCGGTTGTGCGACATGCAGGCCTTCGACTGACCCCCACTTGGCCGTTCGCCGCTGATGCGTACATTTGCCCCGTCAGTCGGTTGAGCGAGGAAGAGGGGACCGCCCCTCTTTTTTGTTCCCCGGCGGTCAGGCACGATGATCACTGAAGGGCACATGCGGGAAATGGTGGAACGCCATCTGGCGGGCACCGGTCATTTCCTGGTGGACGTGGAGGTGCGCCCCGGCGACAAGGTGGTGGTGGAGGTCGACGACCCCCAGGCCATCACCCTGGAGCAACTGGTGGCGCTGAACCGCGCCCTGCGCGCCGACCTGGACGCCCAGGGGCTCGACCTGGAGCTGCAGGTGGGCAGCCCGGGCATGGGCCGCCCCTTCAAGGTGCCCGCCCAGTACGCCAAGCACACCGGCCGCCTGGTGGTGGTGAAGCTCGCCGACGGCCGCGCCCTGGAGGGGCGATTGGAGGCGATGGACGCCGCCACCATGAGCCTGCGACCGCTGATCCCGAGCAAGGTGAAGGGCAGGCCCGACAAGCTGGACGACGACGTGCTTGCACTGCCTTTCGCCGACATCCGATCCACACAAGCCAGCCTAAAGTTCAAATGACCGTGCCATGAGCACCGTGAACCTCATCGAATCCTTCGGGGAATTCAAGGACATCAAGAACATCGACCGGGTGACCATGATGGGCATTCTGGAGGACGTGTTCCGTGGGGTGGTGAAGAAACGTTTCGGCGAGGAGGCCAACGTGGACATCATCATCAACCCCGACAAGGGCGACCTGGAGATCTGGCTCAACCGCATCATCGTGGAGGACGGCATGAGCGAGGACGACAACCTGGAGATCGAGCTCACCGAGGCCCGCAAGATCGAGCCGGACTTCGAGGTGGGCGAGGAGGTGAGCCAGGAGGTGAAGATCGCCGACTTCGGCCGCCGCAACATCCTCAGCCTGAAGCAGAACCTGCAGAGCCGCATCCTTGAGCTGGAGAAGGATCACCTGTACAACAAGTACAAGGAGCGGGTGGG
>JADLBK010000189.1 GCA_020847755.1 Flavobacteriales bacterium
GCACCTGGTTCCGCGACTACCTCTACATCCCCCTCGGCGGAAGCCGGCTCAGCGCGGGACGCACCTACCTCAACCTCTTCATCGTCTTCCTGCTCCCCGGCCTGTGGCATGGCGCCAGCTGGAACTTCGTGGTGTGGGGCCTGGTGCACGGGCTCTTCCTGGTGATCGAGCGCGCCGGGCTCGGCCGCCTGCTCGACCGCGCGCCGCGCCTCGTGGGCCATCTCTACACCCTCGTGGTGGTGCTGATGGCCTGGGTCTTCTTCCGCATCACCGACCTCACCGAGGCGTGGCACACCATCCTGGCCATGGTGGGTGCGAACCCCGGCGATGCCGCGCTGAACCCGCCCGCCCTCTTCGTCACCCACAGCACCCTGGTGGCCCTGGCGATCGGCGTGCTCGGCGCCCTCAACGTCCACGCCCTGGTGGGCCGCTGGACCGGCCTGCGCCGCACCGAGCCCCACCTGCCCGGTGGCGTGCGCGGCGCCCTGGAAGTGGCGGGCCTGCTGCTGCTCTTCGTGGGCGTGGCCATGGCCGTGGCCAGCACCACCTACAGTCCCTTCATCTACTTCCGCTTCTGACCATGGACCCCGCTGTTCGCCGCCTGTGGCTGCCCCTGCTGGGCGCCTGCCTGGCGTTCTTTGGCGCGTGGTGGGCCCTGCGCGTGCAGCCCGCCGGGCCCGGCCTGCGGGTGGACCTGGAGGTGACCACCACCTACGAGGACAGCTACGCCCTCTTCTTCGACGACATCACCTACACCTACGATGCCGGCCGCATGCTCACGGCCACCTCCGCCGCACAGGCCGGCCGGCAGCGCCTCTCCTTCACGCTGCCGTCCGCGATGACCCGCGTTCAGGGCCTGCGCATCGACCCGGCCACCGCCGCCACCGAGCAGCTGCTCCACGCCGTGGTGCTCCGCGGCCCCTACCGCACCGTGCGCCTCGGCCCCGACCGAATCGCCGAGCTCTTCGCCCCCACCCACCAGCTGAAGCCCTTCAGCGTGGACACCGTGCGCGACGCCATCCGCCTGGAGGCCACGGGCGACGACCCGTACCTGAGCACCACGCGCGACATCGCCGACCTCACCGCCGAGGCCATGGACCCCGTGCGGCCGGTGATCCGCCCCTTCGCCCTGGCCGCCGTGGCCGGGGGGCTCTGCTTCCTGCTGCTCGCCCTGCTGCTGCGTCCGCGCCGCGCCCCGGCCGCGCACGGCCCCGCCGCACCCGCCGTGACCGCCGCGGTGCCCCTGCGCCGCAAGCTCCTCGCCCTCGCCGTCGCACTGGGCAGCGGCGCGCTGATGACCGGCCTCACCAACGGCATCCACTTCAAGGACCGCGCGGTGCACGTGGAATTCGACCTGGTGGCCACCCACCGCGACAACTTCCAGGTGTTCCACGCCGCCAAGCCCGGCGCCTTCAAGGAGGGCTTCTATGTGAACACGGCCCTCAGCGGATCGCCGCGGCCCCAGCTCGTGAGCTTCCGCATGCCGGCCGATACGACGTACGGCTTCCTGCGCTTCGACCCGGGGAACATGCAGGACAGCCTGCTCATCCGCGGGATGACCCTGCGGTGCAACGATGAGCGCACCCACTACGGCGCCGAGGAGCTCTTCGACCTCTTCGGCACCAACGAGCAGGTGCGCATCAAGGAGAAGACCCCGCGCGGCCTGCGCCTGGTCTTCAGCGGCAACGACCCCTTCCTGTACTGCGACACCGACCTGCGCACGCGGGTGGAGGACCTGCAGGAGCGATCGGGCAACGGCCCGCTGCCGCTCTGCATCGGGCTGGTCACCGGCCTCTTCGCCCTGCTGGGCGCCTGGCGCTCCCCCGCCCTCGACCAGGCCGCCCGCGGTGCCCGGCCCGCCGAGGCCGCGCTGGCCGGCGCCTTCGTGCTGCTGCTCTGGCTGCCCCTGCTGGCCGACTGGTTGCCCATCGAGCCCTATCTGGAGGACACCGAGAAGCGCCCGCTCGCCGAGAAGCCGCTGGCCCGCATGCACAGCATCCAGCATTTCCCCGGCCGCTACACCACGTACTACGGCGACCACTTCGGCTACCGCAAGCTGCTCTTCCGCTGGAACGCGCTCTTCCACACCTACGCGCTGCGCTCCTCGCCCCTGCCGGACAACGTGGTCTTCGGCAAGGACGGCCACCTCTTCCTGATGCGCAAGGGCGTGGTGGACCAGTACCGCAACCTGCCCATCTTCAGCGAGAACGAGCTGCAGCTCATCTGCGAACGGCTGGAGAAGCGGCGGCGCTGGCTCGCCGAGCAGGGCATCAGCTACTACCTCACCGTGGCGCCGATGGCCAGCACCATCTACCCGGACAAGCTGCCGGACAAGTACGCCCCGCTGCCCGGCCGCACCGGCGGCCTCGACCAGCTGATCGCCGCGCTGCGCGCACGCACCGGCGTGCAGTTCATCGACATGCGCGCCCCCCTCCGCGAGGCCCGCACCGTGCGCGACCCCTACTACACCACCGACATCCACTGGAACCCCTGGGGCGCCTTCGTGGGCTACCGGACGCTGATGGAGCGCATCCGGCAGGACCACCCCACGGTGGGCGCCCCCTGCCTGCCGGAGGACTACATCGTGGAGCCCGACACCAACGACCAGGGCGACCTGGCGCTGCAGTTGGCCATCAACGACAAGCTGACGCGCGTGACCTACATGATGGTGCCCAAGGACGACTTCCGCGCCCGCGACCTGGCCGAGGAGGAGCTGCCCGCCTCCGCCTTTTTCAAGTACCGCCCCGTGTTCAAGCAGGGCCCCGATCCCGAGGCGCCCAAGCTGCTGATGTTCCGCGACTCCTTCGCCGTGTACCTCATCCCCTACCTCAGCGAGCACTTCAGCCGCAGCGTGTACGTGTGGTCACCGGTCTTCATCCCCGACATCGTCACCCGCGAGA
>JADLBK010000190.1 GCA_020847755.1 Flavobacteriales bacterium
GGCCTGTATCTATTCCGCATGACCGATCGCCAGGGACGAGCCTTCGTGCAGCGCATGGTCCGCGATCGATAGTTGCGTGGCAACAGCGCTTCGGCCGCGTATGTACTTGCGGGTGCTTGCGTGAGGGATGGCAGCGGCAGCTTGCCGCAGGACCGGCCCAGCAGCGCACGGAGCGAGGAGGCTGCGATGAACGAGCAGACCCCGCAACCCGATGCGATGCCGCACGGCGCAAGACGGCTATAGCGGACAGCCCGACCCCGAGGCTTTTGCGAGGGGGCACGCCCACTTGTGCAACCCCTCTTCCGGAAAGTGTTACCCCTTGCCCTTGTTGTCGCGGGACCTTTGCATCGTCAACACGAACGACCCGCAACACCAACCGCCATGAGCACCGCAACCGCCACCACCCCCCGCACGAAATGGGCCATCGACCCCACGCACAGCGAGATCACCTTCAAGGTGAAGCACCTGATGATCGCCAACGTGAAGGGGGCCTTCCAGAAGTTCAACGCCAGCATCGAGGCCGTGGGCACCGACTTCGCCGACGCCCGCGTGCAGGCCACGCTGGATGCCGCGTCCATCTTCACCAACGAAGCGAACCGCGACACGCACCTGCGCAGCGCCGACTTCTTCGATGTGGAGCAGCACCCGCACCTGCACTTCACCGGCACGGAGATGAAGCACGTGGGCGGCAACGATTACACGCTCACCGGCGACCTCACGATCAAGGGCATCACCAAGCCGGTGACGCTGGAGGTGGAGTTCGGCGGAAGGAACACCGACCCCTGGGGCAACGAGAAACTGGCCTTCGCGCTGAACGGCAAGATCGACCGCAAGGATTGGGGCCTCACCTGGAACGCCGCGCTGGAAACGGGTGGCGTGCTGGTGAGCGATGACGTGCGCATCAGCGCCGAGCTGCAGTTCGCGAAGCAATAGGAGCTATTTGCCGCAGAGACGCGAAGTCGCAGAGAACACGAAGAATGCGATACTGCTTGAAGCCACTCACATGACAACTCCCCTCTGCGCCTTTGCGCCTCTGCGGTGAACAACAACCCCATGGACCGCAAGAAATTCCTCCTCTCACTCGCCACACTGCCCCTGGCAGGAGCCGCCATGAAACTCACCGACCTCACCCGCATCACCGAGCCCCTTAAGGCCAGTCCGCGCATGCCCGTGCTCTTCCTGGGCCACGGCAGCCCCATGAACGCCATCGAGGAGAACGAGTTCGTGCAGGGCTTCCGCCAGGCGGCCAGCGAACTGCCGCGCCCGCAGGCCATCCTGGTGGTGAGCGCGCATTGGGAAACGCGCGGCACGCAGGTGACGGCCATGGCCCACCCGCGCACCATCCACGATTTCGGCGGCTTCCCCAAGGCGCTGTTCGATGTGCAGTACCCCGCGCCCGGCAGTCCCGAACTGGCGGAGGAAGTGAAGCGCTCCATCACCAGCACCCCCGTGGGCCTCGACCACAGCTGGGGCCTGGACCACGGCGCGTGGAGCGTGGTGAAGCACCTGTACCCCCAGGCCGATGTGCCCATCATCCAGATGAGCATCGACTACAGCATGAAGCCCGAGCAGCACTACGCGCTGGCGAAGGAGATCGCCGCATTGCGCGACAAGGGTGTGCTGATCATCGGCAGCGGCAACATGGTGCACAACCTGGGCATGGTGGCCTGGGACAAGCTGAACGAACAGTACGCCTTCGACTGGGCGGCGGAGGCGCGCGAACGGATGAACCGCGCGATCATCAGCGGCGACCATGCCTCGCTGGTGAACTTCCGTGCCCAAGGCAAAGCCTTCGACCTGGCGATCCCCACGCCGGAGCATTACTACCCCCTGCTCTATGCGCTCGCGTTGCAGGGCAAGGACGAGCGCGCCACGCTCTTCAACGACAAGCCCGTGGCCGGTTCGTTGACCATGACCTCCGTGAAGATCGACAAGGCTTGACCGATGACACGCATCACACTCAGCACGATCTTCCTTTCCACACTCACCTTGACGGGCTGCAGCCAGCCCACCACGGACATGACCCACCCAACGCACCCCCTGTTCTGCGATCCCGACACCGGCGTATGTGCCGTGCCCGGCATGGACCCCGAAGCGATCGTCCATGACCATGGTCCACAGGCCAGGACCGTGAAGCCCCTCACCCTGCTCTACTTCACCGACCCCATCTGCAGCAGCTGCTGGGGCGCCGAGCCGCACCTGCGCAGGCTGAAGGCGGAATACGGCGATGCGATCGACATCCAGGTCCACATGGGCGGTCTGCTGCCCGGCTGGGACGTGTACAACAGCGGCGGCATCGGCAAGCCCAGCGATGTGGCGGGGCATTGGGACGAGGTGAGCCCGCACTATCGCATGCCCATCATCGGCGATGTGTGGCTGGAGGACCCGCTGCCCAGCAGCTATCCGCCGAGCATCGCCTTCAAGGCCGCCCAGCTGCAGGACCCCGCCAAGGCGCTTGTGTTCCTGCGCCGCCTGCGCGAGCAGGTGCTGGTGGAGAAGAAGAACATCACGAAGTGGGCGGTGATCGCCGAAGCGGCGGCCTTCGCGGGACTGGACACCACGCGCATGGAGACCGACTACACCGGCGCGGCCAACGCGCTGTTCCAAGCGGACCTCACGCTGGCGCGTTCGCTGGGCGTGCGCGGCTTCCCCACCTTCATCTTCGGCAATGAGGCGGGCGAACGTCAGCTGGTGTACGGCGCGCGGCCCTACGCCACCTTCGAGGAGGCGGTGAGGAAGCTGCTGCCCGGTGCGGCTCCCGGCCCACGCCCCAGCACGCTGCCGGAACTTTTCGCGGAGCATTCGTCGTGGTGCGCCGAGGAGGTGGCCGTGATGATGGGCATCACGCACGAGCAAGCGCTGGCCCAACTTCAGGCCGCGGAAAAGGCCGGCACGCTGCGGGCCGTGCATACGCGCAATGGCAGCGTGTGGCACAAGCGCTGAGCACATCCCGGACCCACACGTCATCAACACCCGCACGCGATGCTCACCAGCCTCCTTCACCACGCCACACGCCTGGACCGGGTGGGCATGCAACTGCTCCGCTATGGCACCGTGCTGGTGCTGCTCTGGATCGGCGGGCTCAAGGTGTACCAGTATGAAGCGGATGGCATCGTGCCCTTCGTGGCCAACAGTCCGGTGATGAGCTTCTTCTACCACTTCGACGCACCGGACTACACGCAGCACCTGAACAAGGAGGGCCAGGTGGTGCCCGAGAACCGCGCGTGGCACGAGGCCAACGGCACCTATCCCTTCGCCCTGGGCCTGGGCGCGGTGATCGTCGGCATCGGCCTGCTGATCGCGCTCTATCCGTGGTTCCCGCGGCTCTCCGCGCTCGGCAGCTTCCTGTGCCTGGGCATGTCGGTGATCACGCTCAGCTTCCTCATCACCACACCGGAGACCTGGGTGCCCGACCTGGGCGGTCCCGAGCACGGCTTCCCCCTGCTCAGCGGGGCCGGGCGCCTGGTGGTGAAGGACGCGATCATGCTCGGTGCCAGCGTGGTGACCCTGGCGGATGCGGCGCGGAAGGCGCTACGCGTTGGGTAGGAAGGGACCCTGTGCCGTTCGCTGATCCGGATGCCTTGCGGCCGGTCAGCGCATCAGGGTGCGCAGGACGGACCAGCGCCTGCCGAGGAAGAAATGCACCCTCCTGAAGGCGATGGGCCTCAGGCCCGGTGGCATGGCCGGATGGAACGATCGCAGGCCAGGTCGGTGAAGAGGCTCACCAACGAGAGGACCCGACCGGTGCGGGTGAGGGTGCGGGACATGGGGAGCACAACGATGCGCTACCCTGGCACTCAGGGGGCAGGGGCCCCGAGGACGGGAGACCCTGCGGCGGTCTAGTCTGGGACTCATGAGGTACGAAGGCCACCTGCGCTACAGGCCGTGATCGCAGGGTCCACTGCGTGAGGTCCGATATGCATCGGACCTGCGGAGGCTTGGGGACACCTCCCATGGCCTCAACCGCTCATCGAAGCAAGGTGACATGGCCTGAACGGGAGGAGGAACCGCCACAACTGGAATACGTTTCGATCATATAGTAATAGACTCCCTCGGCACAGATACTGCCGGCCATGGATCGGCCGTCCCACGGCACACGATCTTGCACCGCATGGATCGTCAGGCCCCAGCGGTCCAAGACACGGAACGATCGGATCGTGGAGGAAGCATCCACGACAGGCAGGAAGGTATCGTTCCATCCATCACCGTTCGGGGTGAACACGTTCTCGAGCATAGGCAAGGGTTCGCCCAACATGGCGGACGTTTCCGCGAAAGTGGCAGCCCCGGCCACGCCGTACGGAAAGGCTTGCGCACACAGCAGTGATGTGGAGGCATTGTATGGATCGACCAGGTATACATCCCACACATCGAAGGCGATCATCTGGTAGGCGGCCCCGCAGATCCCTGGAATGGTAACCACCCCGTAAACTTCCCCATACGTGGTAGCCATCACACCGATCGGATCGGCGTAGAGCACTTGCGTGCGATCGTCATTCAGGACGATGTGGATGAGCGCATCCCAACCTGCGGCCATGTACAGATCGCCGTTGAACCAGGTGAGATCACCGGAGGCTTCATAGCCAATGTACCCAAGCGAGTGGACATCCGTGCCGTCCACGCGGGCCACGAACAGGGAATCCCACGATTCAAAAAGCAGATGCTCATTGTCCAATGCGACAAGGGATACGCCGCCCAAGGGTTGCGGAAGCTGCACGACCATCTCCACCTCCGCCTCCGCAAGATCGACCCGGTGGATCCTGCCTGAACCGATACCGTACAACTCTCCGTTCGGCGTGAGGGCGATATCCGAGAAACCGACATCCAGTTCCGCGACGGGGGTGAAGGAACATGTGGCAGGATCGAGCAAGCCGATGTATGGCCCCAGGTTCACGTACACCTCCTGCTGCGCGAACGCGGACACGGCGAGTGCAAAGCCGAAGAACCCGGAACCGGCATGACGTGTGAACATCGGGAAGTTCAATGGACTGTTGCCTCCTAAGATACCCATTCACACCACTCCCATCCTATCCCGCGCCGGGCCTCATTAGGCTCGAAGGACCCTGCGCCTAAGGCCAGGTTCGCAGGGTCAACTGCGTGAGACCCTGCGGAGGCTTGGCCCCCCCCCGGCTCAAGAGAACCATACAGGATCACCTCACCCAACCCCAGACCACGGCTATGACGATGGCAAGGGCTAGCAGTAATACGATGGAGACCGCGAAGCCCAGATAGGACAGTGCCGCCACCTGAACGATCTCTTTCGCCTTCGGGTAACGCCTACCCAAGTACACATAGAGAAGAGAAAGGGTGACCACCGCCACCACCGTGGCCACCAGACTGCGTGCTGGGTTATCCGAAACGGGGAATATCGCAGCCATCACGAGGTACACAGCAGGAACCAGGTAGCTGTATACAAGCACGAACCGCACGATACCACTATAGTCGTCGATGGCCGCGGGGATCTCCGGGTGGAACGTCCATGTGGCTCCACCGTTGTGCGATACATATCGCGCTGATCGACCGGAGGTCACTAGACTGACCAGGCCAGCCACGGCAAGCCCTGTTGTCAGCCACAGGATAAAGCCAGCGATGATAGCCAACAGACCGATCAGTAACATAAGGCCCATGACCTTCTCTGCTGGCACTTCGACCAACGCCGGATCGCCCATCATCATCGATGTAAGACCGAACTTCTCGAAGACCCATTGACCGGCATCTGATAGACCCTTCAGGTATGTCTTGGAACCGGTGTTCCATGCCACGCCGAACATGACAATGAACATGAGCGCCAGGCATCCCGGCTCCCAACGTCTGCTCATTCGTCCGAATACGTTCGCAACACGTACATAGAGCCTGCGCAACGCATACATGGAAAAGAAGAGCACGAGCATCAACGCGGGTAGCACACGTGTGAAGGTGAGCGATGCGAGGCGCTTGTTCCGGGCCCGGCGATCCAACAGGATCTCATCAGCCCGTTCGAGATCGCGCATCGCCACCACAGCTGTAGTGTAGAGGTCCATCTCGGTGCGACCGGGGATCGCGAACTGCACCCATTCATCTTCTCGACCATTTATGACACCATGGTATATCCGCTTAGCCTTCAACAACCGGAGCGTGTCCAATATGAAAGTCTCATGCGCCGACACATACGCGATCACGGAATCATGTTTCGGCTTGAACGCTTTGAACTCAAGCCGATCGGTAAGCACCGGATCCAATTCCAGA
>JADLBK010000191.1 GCA_020847755.1 Flavobacteriales bacterium
CCGCCCGGGCGGCAAAGGCCAGGACGACATCTGGCGCTTCTACATGCCCGACCTCGTCTTCGCCCTCCAGGGCACCGTGTACGACAAAGAGACGAGCACGCCGCTGCCCGGCGCCAAGATCGAGGTGGTGGGCACCGACGGCACCAGCTACAACGCCCTGGCCGATGACAACGGGGGCTTCAGCTTCGCGGAGAACGGCCGCGACCGCTTCATCAAGGAGAACACCACCTACACCATCCGCGTCAGCAAGGACGAATACCTGGTGGTGAACGACCAGATCACCACCGTGGGCCTGGACGAGAGCACCACCTTCGTGAAGGAGTACTTCCTGCAACCCGCCCGCAAGGACGTGGTGATCAAGATGCCCGAGGTGCAGTACGAGCTGGGCCGCTTCGCCCTCACCCAGGCCGGCAAGGACTCCCTGGAGTTCCTCTACGCCACGCTCACGGAGAACCCCACCATCGTGATCGAGCTCGCCGCCCACACCGACTCGCGCGACAGCGACAAGCGCAACCAGGTGCTCTCGGAGAACCGCGCCAAGAGCTGCGTGAACTACCTCGTCAGCAAGGGCATCGACCCGGCCCGGATGCAGGCCGTGGGTTACGGTGAGACCAAGCTGCGCATCAGCGATGCCGAGATCGCCAAGATGAAGACCAAGGAGGAGCAGGAGGCCGCCCACCAGATGAACCGCCGCACCGAGTTCCGCGTGCTCAGCTTCGACCACGTGCCCAAGGAGCAGACCGCACCGGCCCCGGCGCCCAACAACTAGCCCCGATCGATCACGGAACGCATCCGCCATCCGGTGGGTGCGTTCTTCTTTTCCACCATGAGCACCACCGACCGCTATGCCCGGCGCGGCGTCTCCTCCGGCAAGGAGGAGGTGCACTCGGCCATCGCCCACCTGGACAAGGGCCTCTTCCCCAAGGCCTTCTGCAAGGTGGTGCCCGACACCCTCACCGGCAGCCCCGACCACTGCATCGTGATGCACGCCGATGGTGCGGGCACCAAAAGCTCGTTGGCCTACGCGTACTGGCGCGAGACCGGCGACCTCTCGGTGTGGCACGGCATCGCCCAGGACGCCATCGTGATGAACCTGGACGACCTGCTGTGCGTGGGGGCCACCGATCACATCCTGCTCAGCAGCACCATCGGCCGCAACAAGCGCCTCATCCCGGGGGAGGTGGTGGCGGCCCTCATCGACGGCACCGAGCGCTTCCTGCAGGAAATGCGCGATCGGGGCATCGACATCCGCAGCACCGGCGGCGAGACCGCCGACGTGGGCGACCTGGTGCGCACGGTCATCGTGGACAGCACCGTCACCTGCCGCATGCGGCGCGATGCCGTGATCGACAACGCCCGCATCCAGGCCGGCGACGTCGTGGTGGGCCTCGCCAGCACCGGGCAGGCCACCTATGAGCGCAGCTACAACGCCGGCATGGGCAGCAACGGTCTCACCAGCGCCCGCCACGATGTGTTCGCCAAGGAGGTGGGGGAGAAGTACCCCGAGACCTACGACCCCGGCACCCCGAGTGAGCTGGTTTACTGCGGCCAGGCCCGGTTGACCGATCCGCTGGAGGGCACCCCGCTCGACCTTGGCCGGGCCGTGCTGTCGCCCACCCGCACCTACGCCCCCGTGGTGAAGCAGGTCCTCGAGGCCATGCGTCCGGATATCCACGGCATGGTGCACTGCAGCGGCGGCGCCCAGACCAAGGTGCTGCACTTCGTGGAGGGCCTTCGCATCATCAAGGACGACCTCTTTCCCACGCCGCCGCTCTTCGCCACCATCCAGCGCATGAGCGGCACCGCCTGGCCCGAGATGTACAAGGTGTTCAACATGGGCCACCGCCTGGAGGTCTACGTGCCCGCCGCCCGCGCCCAGGAGATCATCGCCATCGCCACGTCCTTCGGCGTCGAGGCGAAGGTCATCGGACGCGTGGAGGCCGCCCCCGCCAAGGAAGTGGTGCTCACCAGCCCCCACGGCACCTTCACCTATACCTGAAAGCGCTCTCTGCGCCCTCAGTTCCTCTGCGCCCTCTGCGTTCCCATGTCCGACCTCCTCACCAAGCTCTCCGCCCTGTACGACCGCCGCAGCGAGATCGGCAAGCAGCTCGCCGACCCGGCCGTGATCGCCGACCAGCGGAAGTTCGTGGAGCTCAACCGCAGCTACCGCGACCTGGAGCCCATCGAGCAGGCCTTCCTGCGCTTCCGCAAGCTGCACGACGACCTGGCCGGGGCCGAGGAGATGCTGCGCACCGAGAAGGATCCCGACCTGCTGGAGATGGCCCGCGCCGAGCGCGACGACAGCCGCGCCGCCATCGCCGCCATGGAGGAGGAGGTGCGCCTGATGCTGGTGCCCAAGGACCCCAACGACGCGCGCCACTGCACCGTGGAGGTGCGGGCCGGCACCGGCGGCGATGAGGCCAGCCTGTTCGCCGGCGACCTCTTCCGCATGTACTCCCGCTACTGCGAGGGTCGTGGCTGGAAGGTGGAGGTGGTGGACGTGAGCGAGGGCACCGTGGGCGGCTACAAGGAGGTGATCTTCAACGTGCTCGGCGACGGCGCCTATGGCACCCTGAAGTTCGAGGCCGGGGTGCACCGCGTGCAGCGCGTGCCCGCCACCGAGGCCAGCGGCCGCATCCACACCAGCGCCGCCACCGTCAACGTGCTGCCCGAGGCCGAGGAGACCGATGTGGAGCTCAAGGAGAGCGACGTGAAGATGGAGACCGCCCGCAGCGGTGGTGCCGGCGGCCAGAACGTGAACAAGGTGGAGACCAAGGTGCGCCTCACCCACCTGCCCACCGGCCTGGTGGTGATGTGCCAGACCGAGCGCAGCCAGCTGGGCAACCGCCTCAAGGCCATGCAGATGTTGCGCACCAAGCTGTACGAGGACCAAGTGCGCGCCCAGGAGGCCGCCGTGGCCGCCCACCGGAAAAGCCAGGTGAGCAGCGGCGACCGTAGCGCCAAGATCCGCACCTACAACTACCCGCAGAGCCGCGTCACCGACCACCGCATCGAGTTCACCGCGCACAACCTGCCCGCCGTCATGAACGGCGACCTGCAGGCCCTCATCGACGCCCTTCAGCTCGCCGAACGCACCGAGAAGCTGCAGGCCGAGGCCGGGCTTTGAGCCATGCACCACGGGTGCAGCGAGGGCACGGCGAATCCCGGATCGCACTCCTCTGTGCCGTTGTGGTGAACTCTACGGAACTTCGTGCCCGATGACCCGCGCCGCCCTCGTCGACCTCATCCGCCAGCGCCAAAGCCTGCTCTGCGTGGGCCTCGACACCGAGGAGCACCTGCTGCCCGCCCACTTCCGCGAGGAGAGCCACCCGGTACGCGCCTTCAACGAGGCCATCGTGGAGGTGACGCACGACCTGGCCGTGGCCTACAAGCTCAACCTCGCCTTCTATGAGGCCCTGGGCGATCAGGGCTGGCTGGACCTGGAGGCCACCATCGCCTTCATCCGCAGCACCGGCCCCAGCTTCATCATCGCGGACGCCCAGCGCGGCGACATCGGCAACACCGCCCGCAAGTACGCCGAGGCCTTCTTCGACCGGCTCGATGTGGACGCGGTCACCCTCTCGCCCTACATGGGCCGCGACAGCAGCACCCCCTTCCTGGGCCGGCCCGGCAAGTGGGCCGTGGTGCTCGGCATCACCAGCAACCCCGGCGCCGACGACTTCCAGTTGCTGCCGGTGCATGGCCAGCGCCCGCTGTGGAGCACCGTGATGGACAGCTGCGCCGCCTGGGGCGGGGCCGATGAGCTCATGTTCGTGGTGGGCGCCACCCGTGCCGACATGCTCGCCGAGGCCCGCCGCACGGCGCCCGGCCACTTCTTCCTGGTGCCCGGCGTGGGCGCCCAGGGCGGCGACCTCGATGCCGTGCTCCGCGCCGGCCTCACCGCCGATGGTGGCCTGCTGATCAACAGCAGCCGCGGCATCCTCTACGCCGGAGAGGCAGGGGAGGCCCTGCCCGCCGCCCGCCGCGAGGCCCGGCGCCTGCAGCAGGTGATGGCCCGCGCCCTCAGCGGCGTGTGAGCCACCGCAGGGTCCCGCGCAACAAGGCCACGTTGCCCCGCGCCTGCGGATGGTTCATGCCCACGGGCTGTCGCTCGGGTCCGGCCAGCTGCGCGCTGAACATCGCCGCTTCGCCCAGCAGCACCATCCGGCCGCGGCCCACCTCCAGGTAGGCGCCCTGTACCCAGCCTTCACCGGTGCGCCGCCGCGTGCCGTCCGAGAAGCGCCAGGCCGTGTCCGGCTCCAGCAGGGTCCACGCCGGGCCCAGCTCCAGCAGGGGTTGTGCATCCGGGGCCAGCCTGAACGCGCTGCCCGTGAAGGTCACCACGGTGTCCAGCCCGGCGGCCGGTCCTTCGGCCACCAGCCCTTCGCCGATGGCGAAGAGGTCCATCGGCCGCTGCGGCTCGCGCAACGCGAAGCAATTGCTCACCGCGAAGCTGAAGGCCTCCGCCAGCTCCGAGGCCGCACCCGCGAACGGCATGTGATCCGCCAGCAGCAGCAGCGCACCCCCGTCCTCCACCCACTTCCGCACGGCCGACACCTCCGCGGCCGTGAAGGCCGAAGGCGTGGGCAGCGCCCATTGCTCGGCGTTCGAGGGGTGCAGCGCGTTGGCGATCACCAGCACGTCCACCGCGTTCAGCGCCTCCGGATCGAACGCGGTGTCCCACGTGCGCACACGATGACCATCGGCCTCGGCCACACGCGTGAAGCCCTGGTAGCGGCCGTCGCGGGTGTGGAAGTTGCCGTGCGCCTCATCGATGACCACCACTGCGCCCTTGCCAGGCGGGAATGCCGCATCACTGAAGACCGGGCGAAAACCGGGATCCGCCACCTGCTGGGCACCCAGCCCACACGCGTTGAGCAACCCGAGGAGGACGAGCGACGTGCGCATGCCGCCAAGCTACCACCCTTCTTCGCACCAGGGCCCTGAAGGGACGAACGTTCCGTGGAGCGGTGTGCGGTCGGTCCCGAATGGATCGTTATCTTATCCGTCGTTCGGTTGATCTGAAATCCGTCAAGCCATGCTGTTGCATCCACGACCATCGCCCCTTGCGTGGCGCTCCGCTCCCGTCCACGGCCCGCTGCACGTGGTGCGCGACCCGGAGGTCGCCGCGCCGCACGACCTGCTCCTCGACCCGGCCTTCCCCTACGGGGAGGACCTGCTGCAGTTCATCTGGGAGGCCCAGCTCTTCGACCGCCACGCCCTGCGCACGGTGGACGGCCGACCGGTGGAGGTGCTGCACCCCGGCCGCATCCAGCGCGATGCCGGTCCCGACCTGCGCGATGCGCGCTTGCGGATCGGTGGCCAGGAGTGGGCCGGCACCGTGGAGGTGCACCTGCGCAGCAGCGAATGGGCCCGCCACGGCCACCAGCATGATCCCGCCTACGAGAGCGTGGCGCTGCACGTGGTGTACGAGCACGACGCCGAGGCGCGCACGCTCGGCGGCCGTGTGCTGCCCACCGTGGAGCTGCTGCCCCGCGTGAGCACCGCCAGCCTCAGCCTGTTCGCCGGCCTGTTGCGCGGGCGCGGGGCCGTGCCCTGCGCCGCCCACCTGCCCCCGGCCGAGCCCGGACGCCTGCACACCTGGCTGGAGAGCGTGCTGGTGGAACGCCTGGTGCGCCGCACCGCCGCCGCCGAGGAGCTGTACGGCCTGTTGCAGCGCGACAGCGCCGCCCTCGCCTGGCACCTGCTGTGCCGCGCCTTCGGCCAGCGCGCCAACGCCGAGCCCTTCGCCATGCTGGCCCACGCCCTGCCCTGGAGCGTGCTGCGCCGCGTGCGCGACGACGCCTTCCGGGTGGAGGCCCTCGTCTTCGGCCAGGCCGGCCTGCTGCAGGTGGACTTCTTGGACGAGCACCCGCGGCGCCTGCAGACCGAGCACCGGGCGCTCGCGCGCCTGCACGGCCTGCGTCCGGCCCCCGTGGCCGCGGGGACCTTCGGGCGCCTGCGCCCCGCCGCCTTCCCCACCGTGCGCCTGGCCCAGCTGGCCGCCCTGGTGGCCCGCCTCAGCGGCGAGCTCACCGACCTGGCCGCCGCGCCCGATGTGCCCGCGCTGCGGCGCCTGCTGCAGGCCGGGCCCGCGCCGTACTGGACCACGCACTACCGCTTCGACCACGCCACGCCTCCGCGCCCCAAGCCCCTCGGGGCCGCCACGGTGGACCAGCTCATCATCAACGCCGTGGTGCCGCTGCTCTTCGTGCTGGGCCGTGCACGCGGCGACCAGGCCCTGCGCGACCGCGCCATCGCCCTGCTGGAACAGCTGCCCCCCGAGCACAACACCGTGCTGGCGCAGTGGACCGAGCGCGGGGTGGCGGTGGATTCCGCCGCCCGCGGCCAGGCCCTGCTGGAGCTGCAACGCCAGTACTGCACACCGCGGCGTTGTTTATCTTGCGGCTTCGGACGCCACCTTTTACGCGGCACGCGTCCTTAGGCCATGATCGACCGCATCAAGACCACCTTCGAGCGCCAGGCCTTCGGGGTTTGTGCCTGGTGGGGCGACAAGCTCAACATCAAGACCGAGCAGGTGCGGCTCAGCTTCATCTACCTCAGCTTCGTCACCGCCGGCCTCAACCTGGTGCTCTACCTGGTGATGGCCTTCGTGCTGGCCCACAAAGAGCGCATCAAGCGCCCCTTCGCCAAGCGCAGCACCGTGTGGGAGCTGTAGGGCGCACCATCGTGACGGGCATCACGCGCCGGGTCGGGGACCGGCGTCCACCTCGGGGCCACGCGCAGCCCCAAATCGCGCAACTCTAGTAGGCCACTGTAAGCTCCCCCAAGATCAGGTGCGTGGGATAGTAGAAACCCACCAACAACCTGAACTTTGGGACA
>JADLBK010000192.1 GCA_020847755.1 Flavobacteriales bacterium
GAGCAGAGCAACTTCTGCGGCGCCGATCGCGATACGCTGCTGGTGACGCTGCACCCGCTGCCGGTGGCCTCCTTCGGCACCGATCAGCTGATCTACTGCCTGGCGGACACCGTGTTCATCGGCAACGACAGCTACGGTCTGGTGGACTCGGTGTACTGGCAGCTGGGTGACGGCACCGTGAGCACCAACGGTGCGCCCACCTGGTCCCATCAGTACGTGCAGGACAGCACCTGGACGATCACCCTGGAGGTGTACAACGAATGTGGCGCGGACACGGCGAACTGGTCCGTCACCGTGCTGCCCAACCAGGTGACGGCCTTCTTCAGCACCGACACGGTGATCGGCTGCGCGCCCGTCACCAGCACCTTCACCAACTTCAGCGTGGGCGATACGGCCAGCATCTGGTATTTCGGCGATGCGAACAACACCACGAGCATCAACACCAACACGGCCTTCACCTACACCGACCCCGGCACCTACACCGTGCTGCTGGTGGCGCTGGGCTGCGGGGTGGACACGGCCACGCAGGTGATCGAAGTACTGGCCCTGCCGGTGGTGGACGCGCTAAGCGACCCCACCGTGTGCCTGGGCGACGCCGTGAGCTTCAGCGCGAGCGGCGCGGGTCTGGTGGGCCTGCTGTGGTCCTTCGGCGACGGCAGCTTCGACTCCATCCCCAACCCATCGCACACGTACACCGCAGCGGGCACCTACGACGTGATCCTCACCGTGGTGAGCAACATCACGCTGTGCCCCTCGGCGGACACGATCCAGGTGCAGGTGGTGGAGGCCCCGGTGCTGGCCCTGAGCGTGGCCGACACCGTGTTCTGCGTGCCGTTCGACCTCACGCTCAGCTCGGCCGGCACCACGGGCAGCAACCTGAGCTATGTGTGGACGCTCGGAGGTGACACGGTATCGTACAGCCCGAACCCGTTGCCGCAGACCATCACCGCACCGGGCGGCCAGCTGGTCACCGTCACGGTGGAGGACCTTCTCACCGGATGCCGCGACAGCACGGCCCTGACCGTGGTGGGCCTGGAGACGCCGGTGAGCGGCCTGCTGCTCGATCCCTACGACCCCTGCGGCGACCCCGCCCTGCTGGTGGCCACCAGCACGAGCACGCCGCCCCAGGCCACGCTCGCGTGGAGCATCAACGGCCAGCTGGTGGGGCAGGGGCCGGTGCTCGCCACGCCGTACAGCACGCCCGGCACGCACACCCTCGCGCTGGTGGCCGAACTGCCGGGCCCCTGCGCGGACACGGCCACCACGACCTTCACCCTGCTGGAACGCCCGCTGGCCGGCTTCGATCCCGGGCCCGCCTGCCTGGGGCAGGCCATCCCCATCACCGACACCAGCAGCAACGCCGTGGCCTGGTGGTGGTACCTCAACGGCGCGTTCGTCGGCAATGATCCCGCGGGCAGCGGCCTGGTGCCGTCCGGCCTCGGCAACGACACCATCGCGCTGGCGGTGACGAGCCCCGACGGCTGCCGCGACAGCACCTGGGTGGTGGTCGACGTCAACGCCCCGCCGCTGGCCGTGCTGATGGCCGATCCGCAGGCCGACTGCGAGACCGTGCTGCTCAACGCCGCCTTCGCGCCCAACAGCACCTACGCGTGGTACGTGAACGGACAGCCCTACAGCGCGGAGCGCGCGCCGCCGTACTACCTGCCCGCCGACGCCACGGACGCCGTGGAGTTCACCCTGGTGGTGACCAGCACGGACAGCTGCAGCAGCTCCGATGCGGTCACGGTGTACCCGCCCACCTGCGTGAACGTGCCCAACGCCTTCACGGTGGACGGTGACGGCAACAACGAGCTGTTCTTCCCGGTGGTGTATCCGGCCGCGCGCTTCCGCGCGTTCAGCATCTTCAACCGGTGGGGCGAGCTCATCCACCAATGCGCCGGCACCGTGGTGCCGTGGGATGGCACCTACGGCGGTACGCGCGCCCAGGACGGCGTGTATGTGTGGAAGCTGCGCTACAGCGACGGCAACAACAACGAGCGGGAGAAGGTGGGGCACGTGACCTTGTTGCGATGAGGGCGGGGCGCCGAGTGCGATGGAGTGTGGCGGTCGTCGTGATGGCCGGCATCAGTTCCTGCGTAGGCCCGGATCCCGCTCCACCGGGAGCACCTCATCCGGGCGCACGCGGGCCGCTCGACCCGTTGCGTCAGGTCCTGGCCGAACCGCGGACCGCTTTCGCGCGGCTTGATTCCTTGGAAAGCGAGGCGGCGCGCACCAGCGACACCAGTGCGTTGATCCAGGTCCTGCTGTGGCGTGCACGGAGCCTGGTGCTGAACGACCGGTTCGCGGAAGCATGCGATGCCTTCAGCGCGCTGTTGGACCACGATGCTCAGGTTCCGCAGCGAAGCGTTGTCCGTCTCGAATGGGCCAGGGCGCTCACCAAGGCGGGGCGCTTCGCGGAGGCGGACGTGCTCCTGGACGAACTTGATGCTGATGCCCGAAGCAGGGGGGACAGCCTCGCCCGGATCAGCGTGCTCAACGCCCAGGGATCGCTCTTGCTCGCCCAAGCCAGGACGGATCCCGGAAGAGAACGGTTCGCCACAGCCTTGGCGCTTGCCGACCGAATGAACCTCGACACTGCGGAGCGGATCGCGCTGCTGATCGACCAGTGCGACGCCTACGCTTCCGCCACGCAGTATGACAGTCTGCTGCAGCAGGCCTACACGGTCCGGACCCTTGCAAGGGCCATCCATGACACGATCGCGGAGTTGACCGCCGAACTGGACATCGGTCTGGTGCATGCGAACACCGCACGCGACTATGCGGTGGCGATGGACCACACCACACGCGCCGCCGTGCTTGCCCGCGCCGTGGGATC
>JADLBK010000193.1 GCA_020847755.1 Flavobacteriales bacterium
GGAGTTGTCCACCACTTCGTACACCAGGTGGTGAAGGCCCTTCACCCCGATGTCACCGATGTACATGGCGGGGCGTTTGCGCACCGCTTCCAGGCCTTCCAGCACCTGGATACTGTCGGCCGAATAGCTGGTCGCGGCCTTCTTCTTCTCGCTCATTTCAACGACGGTCTCGGACATGTTCCTTGAGGTTCTTCCTCCCCGGATGGGAAGGGCTCGCGAAGATACCGGATCGGCGGGTGCCGAAGGGGACCTTTTCCCAACAGCGACGCGGGTTTTGTTGATATTTAACATCGGCCCGGCCCTTGCCCATGTCGGGCGGATCTTTATCACAGGCCGGACCCATGGCCTCAGCCTCTGCCCGCTGCCGACCCAGCCCTCGATCAGCACGGCACTTCCGGCCCACACGGAGACGATCAGGGGCCTCTTCCGCTCACGCGTTCGGACCCGCTGCGAGTTTTCCACCACCCTGTCGGAACGCGTCGACCAATGACTAGTTTCGACACACACTCTCCGACCATGAGAACGCCCTTCCGCCCTTCCGCCCTTCCGCCAACCGCTAAGCTGCTGATGCTCGTGGGCCTGCTCGCCCTGCCCAGCGCGCTGCTCACGGCCTTCCGCTCCGGCAGGCCCATGGCCCCCATGGCCGGGGCGACCGTATCGATCGATAACAGTACAGATTGTGCGTACGTCGCGACGATCTTCCACAGCAACAATTGCCCCGCGACCAGCCTTCTTGGTCAAAATACATTGAACATCCCGGCTTCAACCAACGGTTCTTCGATCACGGTCGCGGGAACTATCGTGAATAAAATCGAGGTCAGGGAGTCCGGTGTTCTGATCGCCACATGGACCTGCACTTCCGGAACATCAGGATCGTGGGCGCCGAATAGCGATCGTTGCGAGTACGCGCCGCCATCGAATCTGTTCGCTCGTCTGCAAGGCAACGGATACTCGAGCAACAAGATCGATTGGGAGCCATGAAGCGCGCACTTCTCTTTGCGCTGTATACTATCTGCGCTATGCTCAGTTGGGCACAGGGGCGCAACTACAACGTGATCATGGGCAACATGAACTGGCTGAATTTCTTCAATGAACAGGCCAGCATTCTAGCGAGCACCTTTGACGTCACAATACGTAGCGCCAGCATCAGCGAGCCGGACGGCGCTTTGAGCCTGGTGGTGGATGAGACCGGCATCCACAACGCCAACTTCGACCTGGTGCAAGGCGGTTCCTCCCAGGACCTAGGATGGCCCATGCGATTGGCCGGTTTTCTCATCCTTCCAAAACCGAACGCACCGCAACGCTACATGGTTTTTGTGAATACACCGGAGAATGATACACGAGCAGGATTCGTGGAGGTCGATATGTCACTGAATTCAGGTGCCGGAGGTGTGGTCGGTTCCGCGACCACTTGGTACATGACCGAAGCGACGGCCAAACTGGCCGCAACGACCCACGCTAACGGTACGGACTACTGGGTCGTCCAGCACAAGAACGGGTCGGATGAATTTCACGCATTTCGCCTGCATTCTGCTGGATTCGATACACAGCCGGTGATCAGTGCCTCAGGGCCAGACCTTGCACCTGCCGCAGGGAACTCGAACTACTCCAGTGATTACTGGTCTGGAATGACATTCTCGCTGTCGGGCGATAAACTGGCAATGGGCTATAACATTACACCAGACTCCTCTGGCGCTGCGATTTTTGGCTTTGACGATAACAGTGGACAACTGCAAGTGCGTTCGGCTGACCTTCGATCTACACTTCACACAATTGACGACCTCACCGGAGACACCATTGTCAGCGCTTTCAGATCATGCTTCACGAGCGGAGTCGAATTCATTTCGTCCGATGACTTCCTCTATGTAGCCTATCTGGACACAACACACGGCGATGGTGGGTCTGAGGTCATTCAATACGATCTCTCTTGGCCCGACCCTGAATTAGCGTCAAGTTCGACCAGTTCTATGGGCTTTAGTATATCCATGTCCGATCCGATCGGAACCGATACACTAGGCCCGAGTCTCTTAGCAGCACCGGATGGCAGGATGTACCTTCGCTCACCGCATGGATACAATAATGGCGTATTTAGAATATTGACAAATGCGCCACATTCTTTCGGAGAAACGCCTGCGACGACTTTTACATCCTTTTTCAGTCCGGCACTTCATGATACCTGGGGTCTCCCGCTCTTCTGCAAGCGCTACCACGACAGCGAGCCGGCCTGGCTGGGGGTTCCCGAGCGGCAGGCGGCGGCCTCCTTCCGTGCCGTGCCCAACCCGATCTCCGAGCGGGGTGCCTTGGTGTGGGGTGATAGCCCACCTCCGGACCATTTGGTCTGGCGCGATGGCATGGGGCGCATGGTGCGCTCGGAGCCCGCCTTGAACAATGGCCCCACCACGGTGCTACTGCGTCAAGGCCTTGCCGCCGGGCCCTACCTCATCGAAGTGGGCCGCCAGGGAAGGATCCTCGGCACGGCCAAGGTGCTGCTCGAATAGGCTCGGCACCATCACCACGTCGGAACCCCGCCTGCCGCTCTTGCGGAGACGGGGTTCTGACGTATGGCCGACCCGCGCCGAGCCGATCCGGGGGCTCCTCTCTTCACACGTTCGGACCCACTACGAGTTATCAACCGCCGTATCGGAAAGCGACGACCAATGACTAGTTTCG
Source organism: Flavobacteriales bacterium (assembly GCA_020847755.1). Taxonomy (GTDB): domain Bacteria; phylum Bacteroidota; class Bacteroidia; order Flavobacteriales_F; family PHOS-HE28; genus PHOS-HE28. The sequence goes on from JADLBK010000193.1 coordinate 2,671, forward strand.
ACACAAACTCTCCGACCATGCGAACGCCCTTCCGCCCTTCCGCCTTGTCGTTCACCGCCAAATTGCTCGCCATGGTGGGCATGATCGCCCTGCCCTACGTGGTGCTGACCAGTATGCGACCGGATCGAGCACCGCTATCGCTCGCCGGTGCGACCTTCACCATTGACAACTCCACGGACTGTGCGTACACAGCCGTTATCCACCATAGCGACGCTTGCCCGGCGGTCAGTATTCCAAGCACCTCGAACTTAAGCGTCCCAGCGTCCACCAACGGCTCATCTATCACGGTCAGCGGGAGCCGCATCAATAAAGTTGAACTTAAGTCAGGGAGCACCATCTTCGCCACCTGGACATGCACCACTGGCACATCGGGTTCCTGGGCCGCGAACGCCGATGTTTGTCTACTTAGCGGAACTCCCAACAAATATGCGCGCGCTCAGGGGAATGGATATAACTCGAATAAGATCGAATGGCAGCCATGAGAGCCATACTTGGCGCGGTCGGCATGACATTGATACTCTCTGATTGCGCTGGTCAAGCGCGGAACTACAACATGATCTTCGGATCATCCAACTGGTTGAACTTCTATAACGAACAGCTCACCATTATCCCGAGCTCATTCGCTGTGACCAAGCGCAACGCCACCATGAGTGAACCCGACGGAGCGTTGAGCGTGGTGGCGGATGAGAACGGGATCCACAATGCCAACTTCGACCTGGTGCAGGGCGGCAGTGCGCAGGACCTGGGTTGGCCTGAGCATCTGGCCAGCATCCTGATCCTTCCGAAGCCTGAAGCGCCGCTGCACTACTTCGTCTTTGTGAACACAACAGAGGCTGGAAAGCAGGCGGGGTACGTTGAAGTGGATATGTCGGTGAACCTTGGCGCCGGAGGGGTGGTGGGGTCAGGTACCACTTGGTACATGAGCAACACCACGGCTAAGCTAGCCGCGACTCCGCATGACAATGGCGTGGACTATTGGGTGCTTCAGCACGCCGACGGGACGGATACCTTCCATGCGTTCCAATTCGGATCTGGCGGATTGAACCCGGCACCCATAGCTTCAACCGCAGGCCCTATGCTGAGCGCAACGACAGATCCCGACCGTCTATCATCGGATTTCTGGGGACCGATGAAGTTCTCGGTTTCCGGCGACCAACTCACGCTTGGATTCGACCACGCTACGGATTCCGCTGGCGCTGCCGTATTCTGGTTCAACAGTTCCACAGGGACAGTTGCCACACGCAATTCGTCCCTCGCATATACTGCGTACGACCTGGACGATTTCACAGGAGACACGATCGTAGTGACCCTGCCGATGGACTTCACTAGCGGATTGGACTTCCTGGCGACCGATGACTTCCTCTACGTTGCCTATTTGGACACGAGCACTGACGGAAGTGGGGGCTTCTTCGGCACCCAATATGATCTCACAGTATGTGACGGATGCATACCGAACACATCTTTAGCATCCAACACTTCGTCCGTTGGTGCAGGAACAGCATGGGGTGCCGATACGACCGGTGGGAGTCTCGTGCTCGGGCCTGACGGTAAACTATACCTACGGAATGCCAAATCCAACCAAGGCTATCTCCATTTGTGGGACGACGTACCACATGAGTTCAATACATCCTTGGGTGGCTCCACAGTGATCTCATCACCCGACCTGCATGAAACGTGGGGCCTCCCGCTCTTCTGCAAGCGCTACCACGACAGCGAGCCGGCCTGGCTGGGTGTACCCGCGCGGCAGGCGGCGGCCTCCTTCCGGGCCGTGCCCAACCCGATCGCCGAGCGGGGTGCCTTGGTGTGGGGTGATAGCCCACCTCCGGACCATTTGGTCTGGCGTGATGGCATGGGGCGCATGGTGCGCTCGGAGCCCGCCTTGAACAATGGTCCGACCACAGTGCTCGCGCGCAAAGAACTCCCTGCCGGCCTTTACGTGCTGGAGGTATTCCGCAAGGGCAAGCCCTTGGGCAGCACCCGGGTGATGATCGAGTAGTCCCGCTCATCCAGGAAAGCGGACCCCGCCACGTGCGGGGTTCGTTCGTTCATAGGGTTCGATGGCTCAGAACGCGTAGCTCGCCCCGCCGATCAGCAGGGTGCGCTGCACCGGGTAACGGTACCAGCGCTCATAGCGGCTGGCGCTGAGGTTGCTGGCCTGCAGGAAGACGCTGAGCCGCTTGGTGTAGCGGTACTCCGCCCCCAGGTGCAGGTCCACGAAGCCGTTGAGGTCCACCACCTCGGTGCGGTCCGGGCTGGGGTCCTGCACGCTGCTCCACACGGGGCTGAAGGCCTTGCGCTTGCCCATCAGCACGGCGTCCAGCTTCACGATCAGCTTGTCGCGCAGGCTGTACTGCCCCCCCAGGGTCAGCTGGTACGGGGGCAGGTTCCAGGGCTCGACCTGGTCACCCATGGTGTAGTTGTAGATGTCCAGGCGGGCGTGGGCCCGGATGCCGCGTCCCGCATCGTAGCTGATGTCGCCGCTCACGTCCAGCACCTGCATGTCGTCGTACACCGGGGCGAACTGGTTGCCGAAGCTGTTGAACGCCTCGGTGACGTAGAGCAGGCGGTCCTTCCAGCCGCTGTAGCTCACGCGCACATCGAAGCCCAGGGTGCTGCTGAGGCTGCCGCGCAGGCCGCCGTAGAGGTCGTAGAGCAGGCTGCTGTTGGCCAGCACCGGGGCGGCCTCGGTCCACGGGTTCTCCTGGGTGATGCTCCGCAGGCTATTGCGGCGGCGCTGGCCGTCCACCCCGATGTACGGCACCAGGATGTCGTCGAACAGGCTGTAGCTCAGGTAGGCCTGCGGGAAGACATGGAAGGTGGTCTTCGCGAGCGCGTCCACCGTGATGCCGGCGCCCACACGGACCACGTAGCGCTCACCCCGGGTGCTCACCGAGGGCGTCAGCGTCACCAGCGTGCCGTTCTGGCGGAAGCTGGGCACCGTGTCGCTGGCGAGGCCCGTGTAGGCGTTGTTGTCGATGAGCAGCTGTCCGGCATAGGTCTCCGAGCCCACCTGTTTGCCGGCCTCGGCCAGGAAGCGGATGTTCGTCTCCCGGCTGCCGGTCTTGTTGGTGAAATACCGGGCGTCCAGCCGCACGTCGTGGGCCAGGGCCGCGCTGTCGGCGTAGAGGCTGCGGACGCGGGCGGTGAAGCCCAGGTCGTTGTACACCTGGCGGGGATTGGGCACCTCCAGGCCCAGGGTGTCGAATCCCTCGGTGCGGAAGCCGTAGTACCCCACGCCACGCCGGGCATAGTCCCCCCGGATCTGGATGGCGTGGTGGCGCAGCATCCGCGTGTAGAAGGCATCGACCGAGTTGAAGCTGTAGTCGCTCGGCCCCACGTCCTGCAGGCCGCCTGCGCTGCTGAAGTGCTTGAGGTGGATGCCGTAGGCGTCCTTTTTGCTGCGGCCCTGGTCGTAGTACAGCTCTCCCAGCGGGGTGTTGTACAGGCCGAAACCGAGCTTCACGAAGCCCTTGTAGAGACGTTCATTGGCCTGCGACACGCTGAGCTTGGCCGGGGCGATGCTGTCCACCTTCACCGGCAGGCGCGCCTGCACGGGTTGCACCGAGTAGGTGATCGTGCGCTCGGGCACCACCGTGTCCAGCAGGGTGGGCCGCTGGTCGATCTTCCGCACATCGGCGATGGTGGGGTTGTAGATACCGTGGATGTAGTACTGCCCACCGGGGGCGTTGCCCTCCTGGGCGGTGAGGCACAGGGGCAGGCCGAGGACCAGGGGGAGCAGGAGGTGGCGCGTGCTCATTCCTCGTCGGCGTTGGGGTGGCTGTCGTTCACCGGCACCTCGATATCATCCTGCGGGGCGGGCGTGGTCTGCTGCACCTCGCTGGCCAGGATGGCGTCCAGGCGGGTGCGGGCCTGCTGCACCAGGGCCGGGTCCTGCACGTGGTCGATCACGCTCTGCAGGGTGGCCTTGGCCTGAAAAAGGTCGTTCAGCTGCATGTACACATCGCCCAGCAGGATGAAGCCGCGGGCCTTCCAGTGCTCGTAGCTGGGGTACTTCTGCACCAATTGGAACACCTCCTGCTCGGCGTCGCGGCCGCGCTGCTGCATGTAGCGCACATAGGCCATGTGGTAGCGGGCCTCGGCACCGAAGGCGTTGGTGCTGGCCTGGGCCACGGCTTTGTAGCCGGTGTAGGCCTTGTCGAGCTCGTTGGCGTTCAGCGCGCGGGCGGCGGCGAGCAGGCCGGCCTCGGCCTTCAGGTCGGCGCTGATGCCGGGCTCCAGCAGCACCTTCTCGGCGGCCTGTGCGGCCTCATCGGGGCGGCCCAGTTCGCGGAGGCAGCGCATGCGCCCCACCTTGGCCGCCAGCACGTTCTGGGGGATGGCCGCCACCTGCTCCAACCGGGTGAAGTGCTGCAGCGCCCCCTCCCACCGCTGTTCGCGGAACAGGATGTCGCTGGCCCCGAAGAGGGCGCTCTCCAGCAGGTCCGGGGTGCCTGCCGCGGCCACAGCCTCCAGGTCGGGCAGGGCCTCGGTGTAGCGCTTGGCGCGGTAGGCGCAATCGCCCCGGTAGTAGCGGGCATTGATGGCGAAGGCCCCCTGGGGGTACTTGGCCAGGTAGTCGCCGAAGGCCCCGATGGCCTGGTCGCACTTGTCGTCGAAGTAGAGCGCTTCCGCGCTGCGGTAGTATTTCTCGTCCAGGTCCAGGCTCGCCGGGTCCACGAAGCTCAGCGAGCGCAGGTAGGTCTCATACTCGCCCACCTTGCCCTGCTCCACGTAGATGCTCTCGATGCCGGCGAGCGCATCGCGCGAGCCCTCCACGGTGGGGTACTGCGCCACGATGGCCTTGAACGCCTGCAGGGCGCGGTCCGCATCGCCCTGCCGCTTGTGCACCAGGGCGCTCTGCAGCATGCTCTGCCGCACGTGGGGGTTGTTGGGGTGCTGTGTCACCACCTGCTCGTAATAGCCCAGGGCCTCGGCGTCCTTGTCCAGGTTGATGTAGGTCTCGGCCAGCTGGAACTTGGCATCGGCGGCGAAGCGCGAGTTCGGCCGGTCGGTGAGCAGTGAACGCAGCACGGCGATCTTCTCGGTGAACTTCTGGTCAAGGCCGAGGCATACGCCTTTCTGATAGAGCGCGTAGTCCTTGTCCATCGTGCCGGCCTTGATCGCCTGGTCGTAGTACGCCACGGCCTGGTCCTCGTCCTTGGCCAGGTAGTACAGGTCGCCGATGCGCAGCAGGGCGTCGGCGCGTTGCTTCGCGTCGGTACGCGGCGCGGTGGTGTAGCGGCGGAACGCGGTGAGCGACTCGTCGTACTGCTTGAGCTTGAAGTAGGCGTAGCCCATGCTGTAGCTGGCCTGCTCGTAGAGGTCGCTGGCGTAGGCGCCCGGGCTGTTGCGCAGGTCGTCGTACTTGCGCAGGGCCAGCTCATGCTCGCCTGCCCCGTAGTACGCTTCGCCCATCCAGTAGTGGCAGCGGGCGTTCACCTCGGGGTCCATGGGGAACTTGAGCGCGCGTTGGAAGGCCTTGGCGGCATCGGCGTATCGGCGTCCATCATAGAGCTCCACCCCGCGGTCGTGCGCCAGTCGCTGGTAGGTGGACTTCAGCCGCACGTCCTTGTCCCGGATCTCGTCCAGCGCCTCCAGGGCGGCCTCGTAGTTGCGCGACTTCAGGAACACGTCCACCAGGAATCCGTAGGCCTCGTCGCGGCGCGGGGTGTCCGGGTACTTCTTCAGGTAGTCGCGCAGGGCGATGATGGCCTCGCTGTACGGGTCGAAGCTCAGCTCGTAGGCGAGCTTGGCGTAATTGAACAGCGCGTCCTCGGTGATGCGGGCGTCGAAGCCCAGCTGGTAGGCGCGCTTGAAGGCGTTGCGCGCGTAGTTCTTCTCCTTGAGGGACAGATAGCAGTCGGCCATGTGGTACACGGCCAGCTGGCTCAGGCTGTCGTCCTCGGTGGTCACCAGGGTGAACTGGGAGAGGGCCTTCTGGTGGTCGCCGGCCTTGTAGTAGGCATGGCCCAGCTGATAGCGTTCGGTGCGCCCCACGCCGGCACCGCGGGCGATGGCCTTCTCCAGGTAGGGCACGGCCTCGGCATAGCGCCCGGTGCGGTAGTGGGCCTCACCCGCCAGGCGATTGATCTCGCCGATGCGTTTGGTGCCCTCGGGATCCTCCAGCAGTGGCTTGGTGTAGGCGATCACCTCATCGTAGGGGCCCTGCATGAAGTGGATCTCGGCGATGTAGAAAGGCACGATGCGCCCAAAGGCCGGATCGTCGCGCAGCTGCTCGAACACGGGCAGCGCCGTGGCGTAACGCCCACGCTCGTAGTCGATATGTGCCGTGTAGTAGCGGGCGGGCACGGCGTAGGGGCCCGTGCCGTCCTTCACCCGGCCGAACGCCGTGAGCGCGTGCTCGGTGTGCCCCTCCTGGAAGTGGGCATAGCCGTGCTTGAAGTGGAACTCCTCGGCATCGGCGGCGGAAAGGCCGGCCACGTCCACCTGGGCGGCCCAGGCCAGGCAGTCCTTCCACCGCTTGCTGGTGAAGTAGTGGCGGAAGAGCTCGAAGCGGACGGCGGCCACGTGCGGGTCCTCGGGGTGCTCGTCCATGAAGCGCAGCAGCCGCACGGGCGCATCCTGATGGAAGAGTCGGACGGCGCAGAGGGCGCTGAGGAACTCGGCCTCGATGCGCACCGGGGCCTTGGCATCGCGTGTGGCCTCGGTGATGCGGTCCAGCTCGTACTGCGCGGCGGTGTACTGGGCCTTGTCGAACAGGTCGCGGGCGTGGTCGATGTCGGCCCGGCGGCGCTCGAAGTGGGCCGGCCGCTGGGCATCGGCCGCCACCGCCAGCAGCAGGCCCAAGGCCAGCGCGGTGGAGCGCATGCGGCGGCACTGTGGGAGGCGGAGGGTCCTCATCAAGCGACCAAAGATCCTGGGCGGGCCAGGGAGGCAAGGCGTGTGCCGTTCGGACTTATCCACGCGGAACTGTTCATGCGGCAGGGGCCACCGCACAAGGTGAACGCGGGGTCCGCAGGGAAATTTTCCACCTTTGGGGCCCCGCGTCCCGCAAGGGTTCCGGGCGGACCATGATGAGCGACGCCCCCGTGATCGAGCTGCGCGCCGCGCGCATCTTCCAGCGCGAGAACCTGGTGCTGAACCTGGTGGACCTCACCGTGTCGAAGGGTGAGTTCATCTACCTCATCGGCCGCACCGGCACCGGCAAGAGCAGCCTGATGCGCACGCTGTACGGCGACCTGCCGCTGCGCGAGGGCGAAGGGCGGTGCTGCGGCTTCGACCTGCGCACGCTGAAGCGGGGCCAGGTGCCCTACCTCCGGCGGAAGATCGGCATCGTGTTCCAGGACTTCCAGCTGCTGGGCGACCGCACGGTGAACGACAACCTGCTCTTCGTGATGAAGGCCACCGGGTGGACGGACCGCAAACGCATGGACCAGCGGGCGGCCGAAGTGCTGGAGAAGGTGGGGCTGAGCACGAAGGGCTACAAGATGCCGCATGAGCTCAGCGGTGGCGAACAGCAGCGCGTGAGCATCGCCCGTGCGCTGGTGAACGACCCGGAGCTGATCCTGGCCGACGAGCCCACCGGCAACCTCGATCCCGAGACCACCGGCGGCATCCTGGACCTGCTCTACAGCATCAGCCAGAGCGGGCGTTGCGTGCTGATGGCCACGCACGACTACACCCACATGCGCTCCCTCAACGCGCGCGTGGTGCGCTGCCACGACGGCAAGCTGCTGGAGGAGCGCATGAGCGCATAAGCCCGGGGCTGTTCGATCTGCGGACCGCGAACGGTTCTCTGCACCCTCTGCCCCTCTGCGTGAGATTCGGTCGCGCCGCGTGCACTACTCCACCTTCGCACCACTCCACCTTCCGGGCCTCCAGCCACCGGCTTCCAGCCTCCGCGCCCTCTGCCCCTCTGCGTGAACTTCGGTCGCACCCTCGCACTCGTCCTCCCCTGCACCGCCCCCCCCCGCTCAGCGCAGCAGGTCCACGATGGCCTGGGCGTTGCGGCGGTTGCTGAAGCGCTCCTCCAACACGGTGATGCGGCGTTCCAGCGTGCTGCCGTTGGCGGGCTTGGCCATGCAGGCCTGGATGCTGAGGCGCATGTGCTCGGTGTCGTCGTGCACCAGGCAGAGGTCCTCCAGGCCGGTGTCCTTCACCATGGGGCTGTTGCACACCACGTGGCGGCCGGTGAAGAGGCAGAGCAGGAGCTTGAGCTTGATGCCCGTGGCCTGGAAGGTGGGCAGTACGTTCACCTGGGCCTGGCGGACCAGCTCGGTGATCTCGGCGGTGGGGATGTTCTCGCGCAGCTTCACGTTGGTGGAGCCGGCCACGGCGGCACGCAGCTCCTTGCTGGCCCCACTGCCGGCGATCACCAGCGGCACGGGCAGTTCGTTGAACACCTCGTTCACCAGGTAGAGGGCGGCCTGGTCGTTCTCCGGCACGCTGAGGGCGCCGTGGTAGAGGCAGAAGCGGCCCAGCCCGCCCGGCACATCCACCCGGGCGCTGGGGTGGAAGGCGGGCACATGCACCACGCGCGGGAAATGGGCCGCGAAGTAGGCCTGGTCGTTGGGCGAGATGGCCAGCAGCGCGTCCGCCTCGCTCAGCACAGGCTCGAAGCGCTTCAGCTTGCGGGCCTCCTGGGTGAAGTAGGTGCGCTTGAAGGTGCCCCGCTCCGCCTTGGCCAGCGCGTCGTAGTAGTCGTGCTCCACGTTGTGCGTGCGCACCAGGCGCCGGCGTCCGGCCAGGCGCGGATCGCCCAGGAAATAGCAGGAGTGAAGGCCCTCGAACAGGATGGGGTGCTCGTCCTGCGCCAGCCGGTCCAGCAGCTCGTCGCTGCGGCGGCTCACCACCACATAGGGCAGGCTGCTGAAGAGCAGATGCTTGCTGGTGCTGCGCGGGTAGTAGTGCACACTGGCGCAGAAGCGGTCGAGCTCCTCCGCAGGCTTGCGGCCGTAGGTGTAGCAGTGCAGGTGCACCCGCACACCGAGCTCGGCCAGGGCCGCGGCCTTGTGGTACACGTCGATCACCCCGCCGTAGTCGGGCGGCGAAGGCACGTCGAAGCTGACGATATGCAGGTGGCGTTCAGCCAAGGTCGGAGAAGAGCCGGCGGAGGAGGTCACGCTCCCGGGCGCCGTCGAACGTTCGGGCCGCGAAAGTAGCGTTCGTCCGCAAGGCGGCCAGCCGGCCCGGATCGGTGCGCAGGGCCTCCACCGCACCGGCGATGGCCTGCGGGGTGGGCGCGGGCAGCAGCACCCCGCA
>JADLBK010000194.1 GCA_020847755.1 Flavobacteriales bacterium
AAATTGTCACCCTTCCCTGCCTCCTTCTCATTGTACTCCTTGGTCTTCTTGGCCAGGTAGTCCGCCTCGGTGTATTTGCCGACCATCATGTTATCATAGGTGAACTGGATGTTCACGGTCTTCTCCCCTTTCAGGGCGCTGAAGGAACCGGAGCGCATCTTCATCTTCTGGGCGGCGAGCGGAAGGACCAGGCCGGCCATCAGCAACAGGGCAAGGGATCGTTTCATGGGTGGTGGTTGTTTGGCGCCGCAAGATGCGAAGAACGTGCCGTTCCCTGGTGGATCCGTTCCACACGCACACGGACTGACAAGCGTCATGCATACGGCCCGGCCACCGGGGTAGGTTCGCGGACGACATTCGTCCGTACTGATGCTCATGCAACCCGGTGCCCGCACCCTGCCCGGTCTGATCGCCTCCTTGCGCCGGGCCCGCTCACGTGCGGCCTTTGAGCGTCTGCTCCGCGCGGCGGACCTTTCGTCCGAGGAACTGGCATCGTTGGCCACTTGGAACAGCCGGCACTACACCAGGAACTGCCTTCTGCGCACCGAAGCCTTCGAGTTGATGCTGATCTGTTTCGAACCCGGCCAGAGCACCAGCATCCACGACTACGGCCGCGAGGAAGGCTGGGTAAGGCCCGTGCAGGGCGAGTTGATCGAGGAGCGGTACCGGGTGAACCCGGATGGTGCCTTGGTCTGCACGGACGAGCGGCGGCTCACAGTGGATGAGGTGAGCCACCTGCCCAAGGACGCCAGCATCCATCGGTTCACGAACCCGCTGCCGATGCGTGTGTTGAGCCTGAACCTCTACGCACGTCCACTCCGCAGTTGGAACGTGTACGACCAGCGCAGCGGGCATGGTCGTCCACGCATCCTGACCACGACCGGTGGACGGTGACATCGTGCCTGTCCCGGGACTACATTTCGGCGGTCAACAGCTGCCCATGCACCCGGCCATCGCCAAACACGATGTGGCGCACATCTGCGAACTGCTCTTCAGTTCCGCGGCCGAAGGGCTCGTCGTGGTCGACCTCCAGGGCACCATGCTTCTGGTGAACCCACGGATGGAGGAGCTCTTCGGCTACGCCCCCGGCGAACTGGTCGGTAGACCGATCGAGCTTCTGGTGCCGCAAGCCGCCCGCAAGGCCCATGCGGAACACCGCGAACAGTACGCCGCCCATCCCACCAAGCGCCCCATGGGCATCGGGCTCGACCTGCAGGGCCAACGCAAGGACGGCTCCACCTTCGCCGTGGAGGTGAGCCTGAACCACTTCGAGCTCCATGGCGACCGCTTCATCATGGGGCTGCTGACGGACATCACCAAGCGCCGCGCCGCTGAAGCGGAACTGCAACGGGTGAACGCCGAACTCGAGCAGCGCGTCGAACATCGGACCGCGGAGGTCAAGGCCGCCGAGCACAACCTGCGCGAAGCCTTGGTGAAGGAAAAGGAGCTCAACGCCCTGAAGTCGCGCTTCGTGAGCATGGCCAGCCATGAGTTCCGCACCCCGCTGAGCACGATCCTGAGCTCGGTGGACCTCATCGGGCGCTATAATGACGGGAGCCACCAGCCGAACATCGAGCGCCACGTGGTCAAGGTCCGCAGCAAGGTGCGGGAGCTGACGGCGATGCTGAACGACCTGCTGAGCCTGGAGAAGCTGGAACAGGGACAGGTCCAGTGCATCCCGGAGGACTTCGACCTGGTGGACCTGTGCATCGAACTGCTGGAGGAGCTGCGCGACCTGGCCAAGCCGGGCCAGGAGATCCGGTTCGACCATCGCGGCGAGGACAGGCGGCTCTTCCAGGACCCACGCATGCTGGCGAACGTGCTGCGCAACCTGCTCACCAACGCCATGAAATACTCGCCGGAGGGCCGCACCATCGTCCTGCGCACCGCGATCGAGCATCCACAGGCCGAAGTGCAGGTGGTCGACCAGGGCATCGGCATTCCGGCCGAAGACCAGCCGCACCTGTTCCAACGGTTCTTCCGGGCCGGCAACGCCATAACCATCCAAGGCACCGGCCTCGGCCTCAACATCGTACGCCGCTACGTGGACCTCATGGGCGGTACCATCACATTCGAAAGCCGCCTGAACGAGGGCACCACCTTCACCATCCAACTGCCCACCAGGGTCAGCCCATGAAGACCATCCTGTTGATCGAGGACGATGCGGACGTACGCGAGAATACCGCGGAGATCCTGGAACTGGCGAATTACCGTGTGCTGAAGGCCGAGAACGGTCGCCGCGGCGTGGAGATGGCCCGCAAGGATCAACCCGACCTGGTCCTGTGCGACATCATGATGCCCGAGCTCGACGGCTATGGCGTGCTCCATCTGCTGGGGCGCGATCCGGCCACCGCCGAGGTGCCCTTCATCTTCCTGACCGCCAAGGCCGAGCGGTCCGAGGTGCGCAAGGGCATGGAGCTGGGGGCGGATGACTACCTCACGAAGCCCTTCGACGAGAGCGAGCTGCTCAATGCCATTGAAGGCCGGCTGAAGCGCAGCGACCTGTTCCGCAAGGGCTTCGACCACAGCCTGGAAGGCTTGGACCGGTTCATGGACCAGGCCCGGGGCGTGGACGCGCTGAAGGACATCAGCCGCGACCGGAAACTGCGCGCCTTGCCGCGCAAGGAAGTGCTCTTCTACGAAGGGGATGAGCTCCGCGCCGTCCACTTCGTGCACAAGGGCAAGCTGCGCACCTACCGCATGAACAAGGACGGCAAGGAACTGGTGACCGGGCTGTACGGACCGGGAGACTTCATCGGCTACATGGGCGTGCTCGAAGGAGGCCGCACGGCGGAAACGGCGGAAGCCCTGGAGGACTCCGAGGTCGCCGTCATTCCCCGCGAGGACCTGCTGGCGCTGCTTTACCGCGACCGCGATGTGAGCATCCGGTTCATCCGGCTGCTTACCCGTGATGTGAAGGACAAGGAGGCGCGTCTCCTCGAAATGGCCTACGCCTCCGTCCGGCAGCGGGTGGCACAGGCCCTGCTCCGGCTTCATGAACGGTTCGGACAGGAGAAGGACGCCGGTCTGGGCGTACGCATCAGCCGGGAGGACCTCGCCTCGATCGTGGGCACGGCCACCGAATCGTTGATCCGCACCCTCACCGACCTGAAGCACGACGGCCTGATCGAAAGCACGGGGCGCGATATCCTCCTGCGCGATATCAAGGGGTTGGAACGCCTTGCCCGCGGGTGAGGACCGCTGGTCGGCGGGAAGCCGTTACTTTGTCCCTGACCAACCGGATCGCATGAACACCAAGAAACTCCTCGGTCTCCTCTGCTGGCTGCTGGCCTTCACCATCCCCTTCCGCCCCTCCATCCTCAACACCGATGGTGTGGGCAACACCCTGGGCCTCATCAGCTTCGTGGCCATGCTTGTTCTGGTCTTCGTCGGCTACTGGCTGGTGGACTCCGCGGGCTCCAAGGCCTCCGAAGGCCACGGTCATTGAGCTGCCCATGGCCAGGCTGCTGTTGCCCACGGACCTAAGCGACAACGCGCTGAACGCCGCCGTATACGGCATCCGCCTGATGGGCGTCGAGCAGGGCCATTTCACCCTGCTGCACACCTTCCTCATCCCTCCCTTCAGCCCTGCGGCGGACCTCTCCCTGGATGTCGCATCCGTGGAGGCCGCTCAAGAGGGCCTCGACCGGTTCGCCGCCCGGCTGCGCGACGCCGTGCATGTGGGCGGCGCCGTGCTGGACCACCGGGTGGAACACGGCGAGCTGCCGAACGTGGTCGACCGCCTGGTCAACGAGCTCGGCATCGAACTGGTGGTGATGGGCACCCAGGGTGCTTCCGGCCTTGAAGAGGCCCTGCTGGGGAGCAACACGGCCGATGTCATCCGGCGGTCCGAAGCACCGGTGCTTACCATCCCGGCACGGGCCGGCTATCGCGATCCCCGACGGATCGTGGTGGCCGATGACGGTGGCACCCTGACACCGTCCACGGTCGCCCCCTTGCTCAACATCGCCCGCTGGCATCGGGCGGAGCTCACCATCGTGAGGGGGGTTCCCGAGGGTGTGGATGCCTCAACCCTGCCGCCCTCCCCGTTGGACGATCTGCTCGGCGCCGTGCCCCGCTCCATGCACTACCTTTCAGAGCACAACCTCGTCACGGCCCTCAACGACCTGGTGGACCAACTGGAGGCCGACCTGCTGGTGCTGACCCATCGGCACCGCACGGTGTGGAGCGACCTCTTCCACCACAGCACCACCGCCCACATGGCCATGCACACCCAGGTGCCCCTGCTGGTGCTTGAGCAAGCTCTGAAGCCCTGATGGCCGGCCCCACTCTGGGCGGCTCCCTTCGCGTCCTCCGCTTCAAGGGGATCGGTGTGCACGTGCACTGGACCTTTCTACTGCTGGTGGGCTTCGTGGCCGTTTCCGCCGCCTCCTCGGGAGGCGACCTCGGTGAGGTGATGCTGCAGCTTGGACAGGTGGTGCTCGTGTTCATGTGCGTGGTGCTGCATGAGTACGGTCACGCCCTCACGGCCCTGCACTACGGGGTGCGGACGCGCGACATCACCCTGCTGCCCATCGGCGGGGTGGCCAGCCTGGAGCGTATGCCCGAGGAGCCGATGCAGGAGTTCTGGATCACGCTCGCCGGACCGTTGGTGAACCTGGTGATCGCGCTCCTCGCCGGCGCGCTGCAATGGACGCTGTTCGGCGGTGTCCACCTGGCGGATCCACGCGAAGGCGGCGCCCTGCTGCCGGGCCTGCTTTCCTTCCTGATCACCGCGAACCTGGCGCTCTTCCTGTTCAACCTACTGCCAGCCTTCCCCATGGACGGCGGGCGTATCCTGCGGGCCCTGCTGGGCTTGCGCCTTTCGCGGGTCCAGGCCACCCGCATCGCCTCGGCGATCGGGCGTGCGCTGGCGGCGATGCTCGGCATCGGCGGGCTCTTCTTCGGTGAGCCCATGCTGGCCCTCATCGGCCTGTTCATCTGGTTCGCCGCCGGAGCCGAGGCCCGCATGGTGATGCAGCAGGCCGCCCTGCGTGGCATCACCGTGGCGCAGGTGATGCGCACCCGGTTCTGGGCGCTCTCGTCGGAGGCCACGGTGGGCAGGGCCGTGGACGAACTCCTCGCCGGTGGCGATCAGGACCTGGTGGTCCTGCGCGATGGCGCGCTCGCCGGCCTGGTGACGCGCCGACAGTTGATGGAGGCGCTGCGTGCCCGGCGGGAGGATGTCCGGTTGCTCGAGCTTCCTCCGACCGCAGTGCGACCGGCGCACCCGGACCAGCCGGCACAGGAGGCGCTGCAACAGCTCGCGGCCCATGGCCTGCCACTGGTGCCCGTGGTGGACAACGGGTCCGTGGTGGGCGTCCTGGAACCCGACAACCTGCAGGAGTTCCTCATGGTGCAGGGGGCCAGGAAGGGCGACGCGGCGGGGCGCTGAGCCTGGAGCGAATCTCAAAATAACCCTTCGGGCTGCGCGGCGGCCTTTCGGGGCCATCCGGCGTTGCCCGCCCCTCACAGAGCTACCGGCTATGCTCGGGTCTCGCGCCTGGGCTGGCCCCGAAATACCTGCCGCTCGCTTCCAAAAGTCATTTATAAGATGCGCTCTAGACCTTCTTGGGCTTTGGGCGGTACAGCGTGAACACCCGGCTGATGTTGAACCCGAAGTGGATGTCACCGTCCAGCCAGTCACCCGTGGTCTCCGTGATGACGCCGCGCTCGAACATGGCCGTGGAGTTGGTGAAGTGCAACTGGAACACATGGCCACCGGTCTCGATGTCGAAGCCGATGGACAGGGAGTTCTTGTAGCCCGGGTTCGGGTCGTCCAAGCGGTCGGCCTCCACCACAGGGGCGCGGGTCTGTCCAGGGAGGACGTAGAAGTACTCCGCGTTCAAGGCGAGCCGCTTGGTGAGCTTCACGCGACCGGCGGCGCCCATGTTCAGCACATCGTGCGCCTGGTCGGCGGTGGTCACCAGGTTCCGGTGCACCAGGCCGGGCATCAGCTGCAGGCTCAGCGATTCGCTGAACTTGCGGCCCACGATGAGTTGGAAGGCATAGCCGAGCCGGTGGGTGAAGTAGTCCTCCTGGTCGGGCGCGTACCAATCGGTCTTCTCCTTCTCCAGCATGTTGGCGCTCATGCCCGCGAACACCGACAGGGTGATCGGCATGCCGCAACCGCTCTGGCACTGCCGGAGGATCTTGTACTTCGCGTAACCGTCCAGGGTCTTCTGGTAGCTGCTGCGGCCGAAGCCGATCATCAGCCGGTCGGTGAGCCCGTACTCCATGCCGATGCGCACGGTGGCCTGGTCAAGGCCGAAGAGCTCACTGATGCCCAGGTTCAGGAAACCGAAGCGGTGGCTGATCTTGATGTCCATCACCCCATGCGCCGTGTTCTCCAGGCTTTGCGCGTTGACCACCCGGGTGGTCTTGAAGCTCGCCGAGGCGAACTCCTTCTCGGGCTCCTCTTCTCCGAGCAGGCCCAACAGGTCGTCCTGGGCGTGGAGCGGTGCGAGCGTGGCGATGAACAGCAGAACGGTGAGCGGGCGGCGCATGCGGGTGGTGTTTGGTGGGGGCTTTCGAAGGAACGGCCCCGAGGGCATCGGGGCCGTTCACAGGTCCATGGGGTCAGGGCCGTGATCACATCTTGGTGTGGTCCACCTCGACCTTGATCGCGATCTCCTTGGCGATGTTGTCCCGCACCATGCCCGGGATGGCGATGTTGTAGTCCTCCGGCTTGATGGAGAACGTGCTGGTCGCCCGGATGGCGCCGGTGGGCTCCATGCCCATGGTACCGGTGGCCTTCACGGGTTTGGTCACCCCGTGCATCGTCAGGTCACCTTCCACGGTAACGGCGTGGCTGCCGGGCTTCTTGAGGTCCTCCGCGGTGATGCCCGTGATCTTGCCCTTGAAGGTGGCCTTCGGGAACTTGTCGCTCTCCACGTAGTTCTCGTTGAAGTGCTCCTGCATCAGGGCCTTCTCGAACTCGAAGCCCTTCATCAGGACGGCCATCTCGATGGCGCCCGTGGTGGCATCGAACACGCTGGTGGCCTTGTGGTTGTGCGCCTCGATCTTCTCCATCGGCGTGTCGCTGTGGAAGGAGATGTGGCCGGTGCGGGTGGCGTAGCGCTCCTGAGCGGAGGCGGTGAGGCTGGCGAGGAGCGCGGCGGTGATCAGCAGGTTGCGGGTCATGGTCAGGGGTTCTGAAGGGATACGTGCAAGTGTCATTCCACAATGGCGCAGCGCTGCAGCACCACGTCCATCAGCAGGCCGGTGGAGATGCCTTTGATGCGGGCCGGAGCTCCGGCGGTCAGCGCGGAGGGCACGTCGGCCTGGGCGAACTGGCACACCACCCCGGCCAGGGGATCGCCGGTCTCCAGCACCACGTCCACGAGGCCGTTCTCGGGGGCCTTCACTTCACGCACGGTACCGCTCACCAGCAGCACCTTGCCGTTGAAGCGTGCGTTGGCGGCGTTCTCGTCGGCGGTGTAGGCCTGCAGCAGCGCTGCGGCTTCGATCGCCTCCGCGGCTTCCAGTTCGCTGGTGGGTCCGGCGGTGCGGTTGTACTCGCGCCAGGCGTACCAGCCGCCGCCGATCACGGCCAGCAGGGCGATGAGGATCACGATCCGTTTCATGGGCATCAGTTGTTCGGTGCGCCGGCGTTCACCCAGGCTTCGATCCGACGCCGGTCGCAATCGGGAAGCAGCCCGGTGGGCGGCATGGGCGAGGGGTTGCCCTGTACGGCCCGGCCGACAAGGACCCCGGCATCCGCCGTAGCCTTGATGCCGGCATAGCTGCCGAGGTCCGGGGTCTGCGCGCCGGCCACATGGCAGCCGGGCACCGCACAATTCCCCTGGATCAGCGGCTGGACGGTGCCGGAGAAGGTGACGTTGGTGACGTCGCACAGGCGGTTCGGGTACAGTTCCTCCTCCACGTCATAGTAACAGCCGCCCAGGGCAAGGGCGAGCAGGGCGGTCAACAGGGTGCGCATCAGTTGTTCGGGGCTCCGTCCTGGATCCAGATGAGGAACTTGTCAATGTCGCACTGGGGCAGCATCGGGCCCGACGGCGGCATCGGTATCGCCTGCGGGGCGTGGGTCACCGAGGCGGCCAGGGTGCCATCCAGGGCCAGCGTGCTCAGCACGGCATGGGTGCCCAGGTTGAGGCCGCCCTGCGGGTTGGCACCACCGTGGCAGCCCCCGCAGCGCTGCTGCACCAAGGGTACGATGGTCCCCGAATACGTGACGTTGGTGGTATCGCACCCCGAGGAACAACTGTTGTTCTGAGCGCCTTGGGCGATCCACAGTTCGATGAGGTCGATCTGTTGGTCGGTGAGGCCGGGCTGGTCCGGCGGCGGCATGATCTTGTCGGGGTCGTCCTCGTTCAAGGCCTCCACCAGGTCACCGTCCTGGATGATGCCGCTGTTGAGCAGGGTGTTGTAGTCCGTGATCTGGATCCAGTCGTTGTCGTCCGTGGCCTGATCGTGACAGCCGGGCACGGCGCAATTGCTGATGAGCAGTGGCAGCACCTGCTGCTGGAAGTAGACCACGTTGGGGTCGCAGTCATCGCCACCCCCCCCGCCGTTCCCGCCATCCTCCACCAACGGGGCGATGGGCGGTTCGTGCTTGCAGCCGGGCAGCATGAGCAGGAGCAGGATGGCCGCGGCGAACAGGGCGACGACACCGACGGTGACCGCCTGTTCGGTGCGGTGTTGGGGGCTTCCAGCGGCAGGTGGGGTCTCCATCAGCTTGCTTATCGGGGCGAATCTAGCGCGCAGCCATGGGCACGGAGGACGCTTTTCCGATGAAACGGGCGATCGGGGCGCTGAATCGGGCAAAGGCTTGATCGGCATTCGATGGTGGTTGGTGCGTGATGTCAGGGCCTTTGTGCCTTGGCCCGGAGTTCGGCCAGGGCCACGGCGATGGCGATGGCATCCAGCCCGTTGTGATAACGCGGCTGACGGTTGAGCAGCAGGATGAGCCCAGGCACCTCATCGGGTCTGCACCGCAGCAGCATGAGCAGGTCCCTGCGGTCGAGATGCGGATCGGACCACATCGTGCCGAACGCACTGGAGGGAAGCGTGGAGGCCATGGCTTCGTGGTGTCGGTTCAGCGTGCCAGGACCGTGAAGCCCTGTTGAACGACCGTGCCTTGCCGGTCCGCGACACGGGCGATGTAACGCCCCGGAGGCAGCTCGGCGATCCGGGCCGTTCGATGGGGCGACTCCCACAGCGTGCGCTGCACCAGCCGCCCATCGTTGAGGAACAGGCTCAGCTCGGCCACGCCGGCGAAGGGACGTCCCTCCCACGCCAGGGTCACCGGTCCGGGCGATGGGTCCGGGAACACCAGGAGGCCTCCGGTGTCCGGCCGATCCTCCAGACCGATGCTGCCGCCTGCGCCGAGCATGATCGCTGTTCCGTTCACCCCCACTGCGATGGCCAGACCATCGCGGGCGTCAGCTGCTTCCAAGGCGCTGTTCACCGGTGTGCTCATGGCCTGCCAGGTCAGGCCCTCATCGGTGGACACGAGCACCACACCGTTCTCGCCGCAGAGGTAAACGGCGCTGTCATGGGCACACGCGAGCGCGCCCATCTCCAAAGCGGTGCCCGTGGCCATCACCGCCCAGGTGGCACCGCCATCCGCGGAGCGCAGCACATCGCCGGTCACCAGCGGGGCCAGCATCACGGCGGAGTTGATGGGAAGGCGCAGCAGATCGTTCAGGTCCTCCCCTGTACCAATGGGCACGGCGGACCAGTTCGCCCCGGCGTCGGTGGTGCGGCGCAGCGTTCCGTCGCGCCCGGCGATCCACACGTGGTCGACCTGATCGGCGAGAACGCCATGCAGGCGGGCCAGGGTCCCGGCGTTCTGCACGGTCCAGGTGACACCATCATCCTCACTGCGTGCCACCAGACCGTCCCGACCCACGGCGGTCAGCATGGGGCCGACGGTCGCAAGCGCCTCGAAGCCATCCGGTGCACCGGTGGCATGCGTCGACCAGGTGGCGCCATCGTCCGTGGAACGGTACACTGCTCCGTCGTCGCCGGCGATCACCAGCGAGCCGGCCGCGGTGCGCACAAGGTCGTTCACATCGTCGTTGGGCACGCCGTTCATGGCCGTCCAGGTCGTTCCGCCGTCCGCGGTGCGGAGCAGGGTGCCATTGACACCACCGATGAAGGCGTGCAGGCCGTCCTCCACGAGCACGGCGGTGAGTTCAGCGGTGGTGCCGGTCTGGATCGCGGTCCATTGCGCGGTGGCCGGGAGCGCCAGCGCCGCCACGCAGAGCAGGAGGGTTCGGGTTCGCATGATCGTTGGGGTTGATGCGGCGAAGCTGGTGGCTTCACCATCGGCTCCAAGGATCGGATCGGACGGAACGGGCGAAGGGAGGGATGGAGCGGCCGGAGCGCTCACTGTCCCGACAACCAGCGCTTGAAGCCCGCACTGCGCTCACTGCTCACCACGGCATCCTGTCCGTAGGCGGGATCGAGGATCACCTTCACCCGGCTCTTGCTGTAGGCCAGCAGTTCCTTGATGGACCGGATGTGCGTGATCACCTGCCGGTTGATCCGATGGAACACCTCGGGATCGAGCTGCTTCTCCAACCGGTCCAGGCTCTCGTCCAGGGGCAGATCGCGACCTTCCCGGGTGCGCAGAAAGGTGTTCTTCTCCAGGGAATGGATGTAGGCGATGTCGTCGGGGACGACCACACGGAAGTGGTCGCCATAGCGGATGAGAAAGCGCTTGATGGAGGCGCGGGGCTCCCCGGCGCCTTCCTGGCTCGGGGCGGTGGCCAGCGCTGCATGGTCGCGCACCAGGCCCAGCCGTTGCACGCGGGTGATGGCCTCACGGAGTTCCTCGGCCTTGATGGGCTTCAGCAGATAGTCCACGGCGTTCACACGGAAGGCCTTCAGGGCGTGGGCATCATACGCCGTGGTGAACACCACGGGGCACTCCACGGGGGCGCGTTCGAACACGGCGAAGCTCTCCCCGTCGGCGAGCTGCACATCGAAGAAGGCCAGGTCGGGCGCTTCGTTGGTGGAGAACCACTCCACGGCCTCGCGCACGGTCTCCACCACGCGGAGGACCACGGCCTCGGGTTCCACCTCGGCGAGCAACCGGCGCATCCGCTGGGCGGCGGCGGGCTCATCCTCCACGATCAGGACCTTCATGGCTCGGGGTCGATCAAAGGTATCCGCACCTCGAACGTGTCCGACCCGGCGAGCACCTGCACGGGACGATCGGTGAGGGCGGTGTAGCGCTGGCGGATGCTCTCCAATCCGTAGCCGGTGGAGCGATGGCCCACCTCGCGGGGCCTGAGCGGGTTGCGCACGATCAGCTCATGCGCAGTGGCCTCCACGCTCACCACGAGCGGCTCGGTGGCCGTGGCCACGTTATGCTTCAGGGCGTTCTCCACCAGCAGTTGAAGGGTCAAGGGTACGACCCGGTGGCCTCTGGCATGCTCGTCCACATGGACCAGCAGGGCGATCCGGTCGCCGAAGCGGCGCTTCTCCAGGTCGAAGTAGGTGGCGAGGAGGCGCAGCTCCTCCTCCACCGGGATCAACTCGCGTTCGCGCACCTGAAGGATGTTGCGGAAGAAGGTGCTGAGCTGCTCCACATGACCGACGGCCTTGCGCGGTTCCTCCTCGATGAGCTCGATGAGCGTGTTGAAGCTGTTGAACAGGAAGTGGGGGTTCACCTGACTGCGCAAGGCTTCAAGCTGAAAGCGCACGCGGTCCTTCTCCAGCCGGTCGCGCAGCCGTATCCGCTCCTCGCGCAGGCGGATGAAGGTGAGGAGCAGTGCGGCGATGACGACCAGCCACAGCCCCAGGGCCCAGGGCCGTCGCCACCACGGGCGCTGGATGGTGAAGCTGAAACCGGTCCACGGGTGCACGGCACCACCGTCCGTGGTCGCGGGCCGTACCTCGAATCGATACGCTCCCGGGGTCAGCCGCGCGTAGGTCACCTGTCGTTCGCGCGTGGCGCGGACCGCATTGTCGTAGCCCACCAGGCGATGCTCGAACCGGACGGCCTGGGGGTCGGCACCCGGGGGTACGAAGAACTGGATGGTGAGCAGGTCCTGGTCGTGTGCGAGCTGCATGCCATCCACCAGCGGAAGGGGCTCGAGCCCCCACGTCCAACCCATGATCCCGGCCTTCGCGGTCCGGGCACGATCGACGAGCTCCGGACGGATGCGGACCAGGCCATGGTCAGTGGCGAGCCACAGGGCACCCTGCGCGTCCTGGGCCATGGCGTTCAGTTCTCCGTCGACCCCTTGCAGTCCGCAGGCAGCGCCCAGGTCGAGAAAGTGGCCCGATGCCGGCTCGTAGAGCATGAGACCTTGGTCGGTGAAGACGGCCACACCGGAGCCGAAGGGGGCCACGCCGAGCGGTTCACCGCGTAGCACGGGATGCTCACGTCCAACGCAGCGCACCCGGCCCTGCACCACTTGGCACAGGCCGGTGCCCGGTCCCAAGGCCCATACCGTTCCATCCTCGGCCCGGCAGAGGCTGTAATAGGATCGCGGGCCGCTCTCGGCATCCGGTCCGGTCAGCGGCGTGCCAAGCCCCCCTGGTCGAACGCGCATCAGGCCGGAGCCATCGGAGGCGACGATGGCGCTGCCATCGTCGAGCGGCAGGATATCATAGAGAAAGCCGCCACCGGGAACATCCATCGTGGTGAAACCATCGGGTGGCGACCATCGCGCGGCCCCACCCAGCGTGGCCATCCAGAGAACATCACCCGAGCGGCGGATCCGCAGGACATGGTCATTGACCAGGCCATCGTGTTCGGTGAGGTGAAGGTCGCCACCGGTGATGGTCAGGCGATGGACCCCGTCGCCCATGGTGCCCACCCACACCTCCCCCGTCGCCTCCGTACAGAGGGTCACCACCGCAGTGGACGGCTTCAGGGACGTCCGACGGCTGGTGAACGCCGCGGTGTCGGCGAAAGCGACGGCATGAGCGAAGATCCGGTCGCCGATGGCGAAGTGCACACGACCGTCGGATGAGGTGGCGAGGGCGTTGATGCCACGCAGATCGACACGCTCATGGTCCCGGACCACCAGCACATCCGGGTCCGAGCGATGAAGCCGATCCCTGCCGGAACACCACCAGATGGCGCCATCGCTGCTGCGCACCAGGTCGGTCACGCGACCGTCGCCCTGCTCGGCGGTGCGGTACCATTCGGAGCGGTCCTTCAGGTCAAGCGCCAACAGTCCGAGCCGCTCGGTGGCCACCCACGCGATGGCGGGATCGATCCACAGGCCGGTCACCGGACCGAAGGCCCAGGAACCGTCGCGAGCAAGCGGTCGACCTACGGCGCCTTGGCGATCGATACTGAAGACGCCACCGCGGTCCGTTCCGCCCCAGATGGTTCCCTGGGCATCGCAGTGCAGGCTGAGGACCAGGTTGTCCGGAAGACCTTCCGCTTCGGCGTAGTGCGCACGGATCGCTCCCTGCGGATCAAGCACGTCCACGCCAGCGTCCGTGGCCACCACGACCCGCCCATCGGACAGCTGGCCCAGGTCGTTGACATGATCATCTGAAAGACCGTTCGAGGTGGTCGACCATGCCCTGCTGGAGCCTCGCAGCCCGAGCACACCGGCTCCATAGGTCCCGATCCAGACCGCACCGTCGGGCTGCCGAAGCAGGCAGGTCACAGGCGAACGAAGAAAGGTCGGTTCCACGACCACGGTGTCCTGGAAGAACCCGTGGACATGGAGGACCACCCCATTGCTGAGCGCGACCAGCACACCGTCCGCATCCGGGGCCAAGGCGGTGACCGCCGGCATCGGGTCAGGAAGTGCCGCCTGGGTCAGCTCGCCATCGGTGCGGAACAAGCCATCCGGGCCGCCCAGCCAGAGCAGGCCATCGGGTGCCACGGCCAGCACCTCGGCACGCGGCCGGCGCATGCCCTCCTGGAGGTCGAAGGAGCGCGTGAAGGGATATTGTGCCCACCCCGCACCGGCCCACAGCAGGGCAATCACGGGCCACAGGCGCCTCATGGGCCGGCGGACTTGGGGCGAAAGAGCAGGTCCACGGTAACGGTGGCCTCCGGGGCCACCTTGCGTTGCACCACGCGCGGTACGCGGATCGCATGATCCTCGAGCAGCACCGGAAAGGTCGATGTCACCCGCACGCCATCCCGGCCCACCGCGATCTGGCATTCAATGATGCGCTCGCGCTCCACACCATGCAGGCTGAAGGTGCCCTTGGCGCGCACGACGGCCGTTCCCGGCGTGCGCAGGTCGAGGCTCTCGATCACGCGCCCCTTGAACACGGCCCGCGGATGGATCGCGGATTCCAGGTAGTTCTCATTGAAATGCTCGCGCTGCAAGGGGCTGTTGAAGCCATCGAAGTCCGCCACGGGCACTTGCACGGCGAAGGTGCGGGCCACGGGGTCCATCACTCCTTTGGCCGTGCGGAGGGTGGCCTGGATGAGCTCCAACGGTGCATCGCTCACGAAGGACACCTGCGACCGCACGACATGGAGCAACGCGCCGTCCTGGGCCCGCAGGAACGGGGTCGGAAGGAGCACCAGCAGAGCGGACAGCAGCGCGGTCGCGCGGGTACGGACCATGGTCGACCGCGAACTTACATCCGACCGCGGCGCCCTCGAAGGCCGGTCCTATCTTCGCGGCCCCGTTCGGAGAGGTGCCAGAGTGGTCGAATGGGCCTGACTCGAAATCAGGTGTGCCCTTCGGGGCACCGGGGGTTCGAATCCCTCCCTCTCCGCCAAGCCGCCCCGCGTCAGCGGGGCGTGTTCATTCCGGGACGCGGGGTGAGCTCGTTCACCCAAGCGGTCCGGAATGGATACGTGCGAACGCGCAGCGGGCGTGGCTTGAAGCCTCCCCCTTACGGGATGCGCAGCCATCCCTCCCTCTCCGCCAAGCCGCCCCGCGTCAGAGAGGCGTTTCTGATCACCATCCACTAAGGTCGGACACGACCGAAGTTGATGCTCACGGAAACGAAAGGCAGGCCGATGAAGACATCCTTCCGCAGCTCGTCATTGTTCACGAACGAGAGATCCACCGCCACACGGCGGCTCACGAAGCGAAGGCCGGCCGACCACCAGGTGCGATAGCGTCCATCCGCATGCACCACCCAGTTATCCGTCACCACCCACAGCTTGGGGATCATACGGGCTGCGGCGGCGAGGGCATAGGTCGGACGTGGCTCCCAGCCATCCCATTCGTGGTAGCGCACGCCGGCGGAGAAGGTCCCGTGGAAGCGCTCGGTGCCCAACGTGAGCAGGCCGTGCCCCGCGAAAAGGCCTTGACGGACCTCATCATCCTCGAAGCGGTTGAAGGGTGCCGGGATCTCATAAGGCGTATTGCTGTACAGCCCAGCGGCGCCGAGGTGCAGGTGCGGGGTGATGGACCAGCCGGTGCGTGCACCGACCACCACACCGGGCGCATTGGGCGAAAAAGAGAGCAGCGAACTGACCTCCAGACCGCCAAAGACCTCGAGGTGATCGACGGGCGCCACATGCACGGACTGGATGGCCAGCCAGGTGTTCCGGTAGGAATGCTCGCCACGTCGCACGGGCAATGCGGAAGGGGCCAGGGTGTACCGCGTGGCGTGGCGGTCACGGAACCAACGCAGGCTGTCCGGGAGCTGTTCCCGTGCGGCCCGGCGTGCCCGTGGGGCCTCCGCGGAGGTCGCCGACCGGGATGGTGCGGGGATGGGCCCATCGATCCGTTGCATCCGCACCACACGCTGCACCGGCACCTCCACCACGCCGAAGGTCGCCGTGCGTACGCGGATCGCCCCGGGGACGGGATCCAGCAGTTCACCCAGGATCAGCGAACCATCGTCGAGTTCGATCCGATGAACGGTGCGTGCGGTGTCCGGTT
>JADLBK010000195.1 GCA_020847755.1 Flavobacteriales bacterium
ACGTACCTCCGGGAGTGCCGGTGCGGGTGACGGGGGCTGTTCCTCCCGAGCTGCAGTACGGGGAGCCTGCATAGGTGATGGTGGCGGCCGGCGCGGCGGTGATGGTGATCGTGGCCGTGGTCTGGAACTGGGCGCATCCGCCGGTGGCGGCAACGGTGTACGTCACCGTGTACGTGCCCGGTGTGCTGGAGCCAAGGTTCACCTCACCTGTGTTCACGTCGATCACGAGACCCGCCGGAGCAGCCGAGTACGTACCTCCGGGAGTGCCGGTGCGGGTGACGGGGGCTGTTCCTCCCGAGCTGCAGTACGGGGAGCCCGCATAGGTGATGGTGGCATTTGGCGCGGCGGTGATCACCAACGCTGCCGTATCCGCGATCAACGGGTTCGCCTGTCTGCGCACTCGAATCCGATAATTCGGTCCAAATGCTCCAGGTTGCAGGGGACCTGACAGCGGTGAGCCAGGCCCTGTTGCGATGGTATACGGTGTGGCTGGGAAGGCGCCGGTCGCATCGCTCAATTGGGCAACGAATTGCGTGCCACCGCCAAACCCTGTTGCCGTAAAGGTGACGGTCACGTTCGCGCCTTGGCACGCCGGGGAAGGTGTCAACGACTGGATGGTGATGGTCTGCCCAAGGGCACTGCACAACCCCAAAGACAGGAGACCAACAGCCATCCAGAGCCGAAGGTGCGCCCAAGACGTCACCGACCTGATACAGTGCCGTGGAGAGTCGTGCTTTGGTCTCATGGTCATGCGTTATGTGCTCATTTCTTGAAGACGAGGTCCAGGACACAGCTTTCCGGTTGGCCGAAGCTCACGGCCGAGGCCACGGAGGTGCCACTGACCCCCGCGCCCGCGAGCGAAAAGAACCCGAGCTCCGCCTCGCCGGTGTCGATGGTGATGCGGTAGCGATTGCCGGCCACCATGACGGGCATGCTGGACAAGGGAATGGACACGGCCTCGGCGCCGTCGTACACTGGGCGGAAGGACACGGTCTTGCTCTTGTTCGCGCCCTGGCAGTCGTTCACGCACGCCAGGGTCACCTTGCCGGTCTTGTCCCCCACCGAGGCGCTGGCGTACGCCTTGAAGCCGGTGAGCCTGCAGTCCTCCTTGACCTGGATCTCCAACTCGACGACCCCCTTCTTCCAGGTCACGGCGCTTCGGGCGGGACTGCCAACCGCCATGATCACCGGGGCATTGAACGGACGCCCGGAGCTGTTCCAACACGGACCCAGGACCACGGGCGGCGGAGGCTTGCTGGCTTCCTCTCTGGCCTTCTGTGCCCTGGCCTCCTCATCCTTCCTTCGTTTCGCCTCGGCGGCGTCCGCGGCGAGCCGGGCCCTGCGATCAGCGTCCTCCTTGGCTTGTTTGGCCCGCCTGGCCGCCGCTTCGACCTCGGCTTCCGCCTTGGCGCGTCGGCGTGCCTCCCGTTCGGCCAGTTCAGCCTCCGACGGTCCTTCCTCCTCCGCCGCTTCTGCCACTGGTTCCGGCACTGGCGGGGGGGACACGGACAGCATCAGGCTGTCGACATACTCCGCATCCGACACCATGACCACCCTCAGGCGGACCACATATGTACCGCTGTCATCAGGGATCCAGGTAAAGTCCTCCTCCTCACCGCGGGCCACCCGTTCTCCGTTCCGTTCCACGCGCCATTCGCGCTCCTTCACATTGGTGGAGGCATCGCTCAGGGTGATCGCCGCGCCCACGGTATCCGCTTCCGAAGGCGTGTAGGCCAAGGGTTGGAACTGCTCACCGTGCAGCACCAGCACCGAGTCCTCGGCGACCAGCTTGCCGGAGGCGATGCAGCGCAGGTAGTGCCGGCCCGTTTGGTCGAACACCACGGCGGGCACGGCCTCATCCACGGCCACCTCCACATCCACCAGACCGGGGCCGCTCATCATCCAGACCAGGCCCTCCGGCTGCTCCTGCCCATCGACCTTCAGGTAATAATCCATGCCGGTCAGCAGGGAGTCCTTGTTGGCCACCACGCCACTGCTTCCTCCCGTCAGTACACCGATGGAGTTGACGCCCCCCCCGCTGAACATCACCACAGCTGCAATGGTCAGGAGGATCGCAGCCAGTGCGATCGCAAGGAGGATGGGGCGGCTCATGGTGGATCGCGGACGTGTGGTCCGCCGACTTATTTCGTATCCCGGCAGTTCCTTAGTTCACCATTACAGGTCTTAAGCTCTTCGAGCTTCGTTGTCAAATCCTTGTCAAGCTGTCTGTTGGCAGCTCTCAACGCCTTGATGGAAGTCAGGCCCTCATCATAGACCTCGATCAACACCCGCGAGGTTTTGATGAATTCCCGGGCGACATTGACCAGTTCCTTGTTGCTTGTTGCCCCGCCTCCTTCATCCACGAGCTCGTTCACGGCCTTCTCCAGCCCCTGGACCCTTACCTCCAGGGGCCCTGCCTTGTCTTTCTCGTACTCTTTCAGATCCCCGCTCACATTGGTGACCTCCTCTTGGAGCAAGGTGGCGGCCGTGGATACGGCGCTCACGAGATCCCCTTGTTTCTTGTTCATCTGCGCGGACAGCCGCAATTCCTTGAGCTCGTGCATCATGGCGTTGTAGCTCTGCTCATCATTCCTGCCGAAGAGGTACATGATGATGATGACCGGCAGCATCGCGAGCAGGAACAGCAAGGCGAATCGAAGGAATTGAGAACGACGTTCAGCGCTGTTGACAGGGTCCATGGTACCGGGTGGTCAGGGGCGAGGCTGGCGAAGATATCGATCGCCCGTTTATTAACAAGTAGATGTTCGGAACACCACTCCTACCCCGAGGGAGGGACCCTCGGAGCCCCCAACTTTGCTCATGGCGTTCCAGGACCGCGGGTCGCTCAGCATACCCAACCCATGAAGGAGGAGATGAACTTGGACGTGCTCTACCCGTTCGCCGATCGGATGGCGGCGGCGGCGGTCACAGGTGCAGCGGCGCTCGCTGTTCCAGAACATGTCCGGCTCACGAGCACTCCGTCGGGGGATCATCCTCGATGGCCGTCGATCTTCCTGCTGGGCGACACCCCGCCCCTGATTCCCGGTCTTGCCCAGGCTCGCGCTCGGCAACTCGACCGGGCATGGGACCCTGCGAACAAAGCTCTATGAACCGGGGCTCATGAAAAAAGCGAACTACATCCTGCTGGACGCTGCTCGCATGGAAGGCGCGATCCAGGAGGCGCGGGAATTGAACCCCGACAACACCTGCCTGTATGAGGGCGACAGTGAGAAGTTCCTTGCCGCTGTTGCTCCCTGGTTGTTCGCCTTTGAACCGGAAAGCGACTTTGCCCGCTGGCTGGTGCGACGCAGCAAGGGGAACAACTGGGGCATCCTCTTTCGCAGCGATGTGGAGCCCGTGCGTCTGTACAAGCATCTTCGCCGATTCCTGATCGTACAGACCGAGGACGGGCGTGAGCTGTATTTCCGCTACTACGACCCGCGGGTGCTGCGCGTCTTCCTGCCCACCTGCGACGAACCGCAATTGCACGAGTTCTTCGGCCCGATCGAGGCTTTTCTCGCCGAGGACGAGAACGGCCTGCTGGTCGAGTACGCCCTGGCCGAGAATGAACTGCTGTTCTCCGAAGTGGAAGGCAACCTGGAGGGTCTGGCGTCCTCCACGGGCGTCCCGCAGGTGCGCGCCGCGCAGATCCCGGACAGCCCGATGACCTCGGTCGACATTCCCGAGGAGCCCGTTCGCGCGCAGCGCCCGCCCTCCAAGGGATGGGACTTCGGGTATTGACCCCCCCGGCCTTGGGGCGGCAGGTCCTCTGGTGCGGCCTGCGTCCTTGGAAGATGCTGATCCGATCGGGTCGCATGGTCGCCTAGGATGTTCGTACGTTTTCGGTATTCGACCGGATCGACTACGTTTGGGTACATCGAACCTTTGAAGCCATGCGCACCGAAGAGGTCACCATCCGGTTCCGCAGCGACGTGAACCACGACGGCGTTGTTCAGGACGCCATCGAGCTGCTCAAGGTCCTGGGGGCCTCCTCCGGGAATGCGCTCATCGAGGTGTCCAGTGTGGCCCGAACGCCCTACGACCAGGCGCGCATCATGTACGAGAACTGCCAGAAGCTGGGCGTGAAGTCCCAGTATGAGCTCTACGCACGGTCGGGCGACAAGGTGATCGCCATCTACGAGCACGAGGTGAAGAAGGGTCACGACAAGAGCGCTGTGATCCGGGCGATGCAGGCCAAGATCATCGCACTGGGCCCAAGCCGTGTATCGAAGCATTGTGTGGACACGGCCATCATGAACGTCTTCGACATCCCCTTCAGTTCGGTCTCGAACAAGAAGGAGTTCCGCAAGGCCTTGAACAAGTTGCATCCGTACCCGATCTCCCGTTACCTGGATGAGAACAAGAACAATTGCTTCCACCTGGAAATGAAGGTCGCCGACCTGAGCAGCTTCTTCGGTACCAAGCGGTACGAACAGACCCTGAATGAGCTGGGCATGGCCCTCGCCTGACGCAGCGTTCGCCGCACCACGCTCCACACCCACCACGTCCGTTCATGTCCAAACCCGCCGCCCGAGTCGGTGATATGCACGTCTGCCCCATGTTCGACGGGCCCAAGCCGCATGTGGGCGGTCCGGTGATGGGGCCGGGTGCGCCGACCGTCCTCATCGGCGGGATGCCTGCGGCCGTGATGGGCACGATGTGCACCTGCACAGGTCCGCCGGACACCATCGTTCTGGGCTCCATGGGTGTGTTGATCGGAGGCAAACCCGCTGCCCGGATGGGTGATATGTGCGCGCACGGCGGCACGATCGTAGCCGGATGTCCGACGGTGTTGATCGGTGAGATGATGCCCGGCCCACCGCCCCCTCCCACGATCATGGCCCCCATCATGCTCCAGTTCGAAAAGGACGTGCGCGAGGCGGCGGGCGGAGATGCCGCAGTGGCGGCCCGTTCGATGGAAGTCGCGAACACGACGGTGGCGATGCAACAGGCCGCCGACTCCGGGGCGAGTTTCGTGAAAGTCCCTGCACTGTGAAGAGAACAGCCATTGTCAGGGTTCACCGCTATTTCGATGATGGGGTGCTTGATCAGCGACTTTCCGGGAGGAGGTGCGGCCGATGTCGATCGCTGGACGGTGCTCCTGGCATGGCCCGATCCCCGATCCACAGCGAGGTACTGTCGGAGGTCCTGCGGTCATTCCTGTTCAACGAGGGTGACCGGGCGCTACCATAACCGATCGACGCCGTGAACCCTGGGCTCTACTTCCTGGCCGACGCGGCCCGCATGCGGGGCGAGATTCACCATGCGAAGGAGCTGAATCCAGAGCACACCTGCCTTTATGAAGGGGACAGTGAGCGCTTCCTCTCCGCTGTGGCGCCGTGGCTGTTCGCGTTGGAAAAGGGCGGCGCCTTCGCCAGGTGGTTGTCCACCCATGGCCATGCGCAAAGCTGGGGGGTCATCGTGCATTTCGCGGATGACCCGGTGCAGTTGTACAAGCACCTGCGGCGACACCTGATCGTTCAGTCAGAGGACGGTACCGACATGTACTTCCGTTACTACGATCCTCGTGTGCTGCGGAGCTACATTCCCTCGTGCAAGAGCGGAGCGTTGCACGACCTGTTCGGTCCGATCAGGAGCTTCGCAGCGGAGGATGCCGAGGGGAAGCTTATGGAGTTCAGCCTTGATGATGCGGGCTCCTTGGTGGTGGCACCCACGGATCGGACCTTGGGTGAGTATTTAGGTGTGGAGGAACCGATGGAGGCGCTCCCCACCGGCCCCCAGCAGAATGAACGACAGGAAGGGAGCTGGGATTTCGGATATTGATGATCCGTCATCGATATGCTGAACCAAACCTCGGACACAACCGGCCGTCGCCCGGGAGATTCAATGTATTGTTGTGCCTCGAACATCCGCCTCATGAATGCCGGCTCAATGAGGATGGCTGTCAGTTGGTCGGTCCAGAGCAGCGCTCAATAATGCCCTCGGGATAGCCGCGAGGGTCGTTCCTGCCAGAACCTCACAGCCCATCTGACCATGCTCTGTCCCGGCTCCTCGTCTGAACTGAAGATCTCTCTCGCTCGCTTTCGCGAGCAATTTGGAGATGTGCCCTAGTAGCGACTAGAAGATCGGCTGATTCACATCTATCGTCGCCCACTCATTCGCTGCTGTGCCCCGCAGTTTGCGCAGGGCTTCATCCTTCCTGAACCGCGGGATGACGATCTGATCGAACCCGCCCATACGGTACTCGACGCGCTTCATCACTTGGCCACTTTCACTAATGACACCGCCTTTCTCTACACGCATATAACGCTTCACCAGAACTTTCCCAAGGTTCTCGAATCGCTGTACCTGGTTGCCCGTTATGCTTTTCATTACCACGTATCCAATCCCAGCCTTCCCGCCCACATCGGTAACAATCCCAGTGAAAGGAGCCCTCACCTTACCATCAGTCCTTAGCGAGCGTGAAAGAAAAGTGGTCGGATCAACCTCCATGTATAGTGACTGTGAGGCCGCCTTGCCCACGTATGCGACCACCTCTTTCTTCAGCGTGATCTTCACCCTATGCGATAGCTGGTTCCAGGACTTAAGGATGGCAAATCCATCCCAGATCAGCATTCTTCTTCGGCCTAGTCCAGCCGCTGATTTCTGACCAAGTTTAATGTCATTCAAATTCGACATTAACTGCCTGAACTCCTCATCCGAAATCCAACAATCAGAAAACACAGGCGCATCAACACCCTGAGTAAACCGGTGAAGAACCGTCTGTGGAGCCAATACCTTCCTCTCTGGCTGACTGATAGTGAACACGTGGTCGTGCATGGAGAACTTTCGAAAGGACTCGATATTGACCTTAGTGAGCTCATCCAGTGGATCTTCCATCGCGATCCGATCATTGGGTTAACGAAACAACCACATGCACGTCCAATTGTTGGCGGGACCTTTCAACCAAGACCAAACAGCCGCTGCTTGCAAAGAACCGTGTTGATGATCCGTTTCCACGGCATGGTTCGCGCAACGGATGACCTGCTCCTCAGCGGATCAAACTTACGATCCAATATAAGCATCGTCTTCGATACACCCTCAACCGAAGCGCATTCCCAATGTGCCATGGTACCATGGGGGCGGCTTCCGCCTATGTCGGAAGCACCCACCTGACCCTTCCTCCCCCCCCCCGCGTC
>JADLBK010000196.1 GCA_020847755.1 Flavobacteriales bacterium
GCCAAGCGCGCCGACCGGGATGCCAACGAGGGCCTGGTGATCGCCAAGACCACCGCCGACGGCACCCGCGGCGTGCTGGTCTGTGTGAACTGCGAGACCGACTTCGTGGCCAAGAACGGCGACTTCGCCGCCATGGCCGAGCGCATGGCCCAGACCGCCCTGGACAAGGGCGTGGGCAGCGTGGATGCCCTCAAGGCCCTGTCCTACGACAGCAACGGACTGAGCATCGCCGAGAAGCTCGTCGAACAGACCGGCGTCATCGGCGAGAAGATCGACATCAGCGCCTGCCACGAGGTGAAGGCCGCCTTCGTGCTGGCCTACAACCACCCGGGCAACAAGGTGGCCAGCCTCGTGGGCCTCAACAAGCCCGGCTTCGAGAACGTTGCCAAGGACGTGGCCATGCAGGTGGCCGCCATGGCCCCGGTCGCCGTCAACAAGGAGAGCGTGCCCCGGTCCGTGATCGACAAGGAGATCGAGATCGGCAAGGAGCTCGCCATCCAGGAGGGAAAGCCCGCCGACATGGCCGAGAAGATCGCCATGGGCCGTCTCAACAAGTTCTTCAAGGAGAGCACCCTGCTGGCCCAGGAGTTCATCAAGGACAACAAGCTGAGCGTGGAGCAGTACCTCAAGAGCGTGGACAAGGACCTCACGGTGACCGACTTCAAGCGGCACTCGCTCACGATCTGATGTTCGCGCAACATTGAACAGGGGAGGGGGGCTTCGGCCTCCCTCTTTTTTCTTTGTCCCCACCCCCGCACCATGGCCCGCCCCTACACCCGCATTCTCCTGAAACTCTCCGGTGAAAGCCTCATGGGCACCAAAGCGTACGGCATCGACAGCGATCGCCTGGGCGCCTATGCCGATGAGATCATCGCGGTGGCCGAGAGCGGCGTGCAGGTGGCCGTGGTGATCGGCGGTGGCAACATCTACCGCGGCATGGAGGCCGAGGGCGCCATCGACCGTGTGCAGGGCGACCACATGGGCATGCTGGCCACCATGATCAACAGCCTGGCCCTGCAGAGCGCCCTGGAGGCCAAGGGGTACAAGACCAGGCTGATGAGCGCCATCAAGATGGACACCATCGCCGAGCCCTTCATCCGCCGCCGCGCCGTGCGCCACCTGGAGAAGGGCCGCATCGTGATCTTCGGCGCCGGCACCGGCAACCCCTACTTCACCACCGATACCGCCGCCAGCCTGCGCGCCATCGAGATCGAGGCCGATGTGATCCTGAAAGGCACCCGTGTGGACGGCATCTACACCGCCGATCCCGAGAAGGATCCCGCCGCCGTGCGCTACGAGCGCATCACCTTCACCGAGGTGTACGACAAGGGCCTGAACGTGATGGACCTCACCGCCTTCACCCTCTGCAACGAGAACAAGCTGCCCATCATCGTGTTCGACATGAACACGCCCGGCAACCTGCGGAAGGTGGTGGCGGGTGAGCGTGTGGGTACGCTGGTGGAGTTCTGAGCGGAGGGCGCGCCGCGAGGGTGCGAAAGCTGGAGGCCGGGGGCTTGAGGCCGGAGGCAGAGCTTGCGCTGATGCCGCATCCCGGGGCTCCTGTTAATTTCGCCATCCCGTAACCGACCAGACGATGGACGTGAAGACGCTGATCGCCCCGAGCGAGGACCTGATGCAGAAGGCCATCGACCACCTGGAGCATGAGCTCACCAAGGTGCGCGCCGGCCGTGCCAACCCCGCCATGCTGGACACCGTGCGGGTGGAGGCCTATGGGTCGCACATGCCCCTCAACCAGGTGGCCAACGTGAACACCCCCGACGCGCGGACCCTCATGATCCAGCCGTGGGACAAGAAGATGATCGACGCCATCGAGAAGGCCATCCAGGCCGCCAACCTGGGCTTCAACCCCAGCAACAACGGCGAGAGCGTCATCATCAACGTGCCCATGCTCACCGAGGAGCGCCGCAAGGACCTGGTGAAGGCCGCGCACAAGGAGGGCGAGCACGCGCGCGTGAGCATCCGGGGCGCGCGCCAGAAGGCCAAGGAGGCGATCAAGGGCTCCAAGCTTCCCGAGGATGTGATCAAGGACGGTCAGGACCAGGTGGAGAAGCTCACCGCGGGCTACAACAAGAAGGTGGAGGCGCTCATCGAGGCCAAGGAGAAGGACATCATGAAGGTGTAGGGCATGTGCACATGCGCCCATGTGCCCATGTGCACATGGTCCTACGCCCACCCCGGGCTCCCCTCACTGCAATCCCGGCACATCTCACTGCTGCTGCGCGCGGCCAGCAGATCGCGCCTGAAGGCCGTGTAGGCCTCACCCGTCCACACCTCGCGGAAGCTCTGCGTGCGCAGGTCGCCAAGCACATGGTGCGCGTCCTTGTCGAAGCAGCAGGGCACTACGCGTCCGTCCCAGGTGATCACGCAGCTGTGCCACATCTTCCAGCAGCGGTCGTCGAGGGCGTTCTTCACCTCCCACACACCGCGCGTGTTGCGGCGGTAGCGTGAGTACCTGCCCTGCGTGGGGATCAGCGGGTGGTCGTCCCTGGGGTCGTACACCTGGGCGGTCTTCAGCCACAGGTCGTCCACCCCGATCTTCCTGGCCAGGGCGCGGGCTTCGGGGATCTGGTGCTCGTTGGGGCGCACCACAAGGAATTGGAACACCACATGGGGCGTGCTGCTCCTGAGCTTCCGCTTCCACTTCACAATGCGTTCGGCGCCCGCGATCACCTGGGCCAGGTCCCCTTCCTTGCGGTAGGCCGAATAGGTCTCCTGCGTGGTGCCGTCGAGGGAGATGATCAATCGCGATAGCCCACTGCGCACGGTGGCCTCGGCCTTCGCCTCATCGAGGAAGTGCGCGTTGGTGCTCGTGGCGGTGTAGATCCCCTTGCTGCGGGCGTGCGCCACCATGTCCAGGAAGCCGGGGTTGATGTAGGGCTCGCCCTGGAAGTAGAAGGTGAGGCCCCACAGGTCGGGCGCCAGCTCGTCGATCACGCGGGTGAAGAGCTCCTGCCGCAGGTTGCCGGTGGGGCGGGTGAAGTTGCGCAGGCCGCTGGGGCATTCGGGGCAGCGCAGGTTGCAGGCGGTGGTGGGCTCGATGGCGATGTGGATCGGCAGTCCGTCGATGCGCGGGTCCTTGGTGCGGCTCGCCCGGCGGAAGCTGCTCCAGATGCGGTAGGCGTTCGCGGCCCGGCGTCCGGTGAACGAGCGGGCCCACAGCGCGGCATCGCGGGCCGGGGCCAGGGGCGAAAGGGCCATGCCGCCAAGGTACAGGCCCCACGCACCTTCCGCCTGTTACTTTCCGCGCCGAACCCCGTCCCGTCGACGGACCCATGCGCACACTTCCCCTCTTGTGTTCCGCCGCATTGGCCGTGCTGATGGCCTGCTGCGTTCGTGCACAGGCCCAGCGCGTGGTCACCGGCCTTGTGCTCGACGCGGTCAGCGACGACCCGGTGCCCTTCGCCGCGGTGCAGCTGCGTGACGGACAGGGTGGAGCGGGCTCCGACCTGCACGGGCGCTTCACGCTGGAGGTGCAGGGCCATGTGGACACGCTGCGCGTGAGCTGCATCGGCTTTCGGCCAGCGATGGTGGCAGTATCCGAGGACGACCACCTGGTCATCCGTCTGCAGCCCGCTGTGGAACAGCTGCCTGCGGTGGATATCCGCCCGGGCGTGAACCCAGCGATCGCCCTTATCGAAGGGGCCATCGCACGCCGCGATCGCAATCACGGCCTGGGTCATCGCGCCCACCGCTACCGCTCCTACGCCCGCACCGTGTTCACCCTGGCCGTGGACAGCGCCCTGCTGGCCGACACCACGCGCATCGCCGCCCTGGGTTCCAGCGACCGCGAGGCGGTGCGCTTCGCCCAACGCCAGCACGTGCTTCTGATGGAAAGCGCCACGCGCTGCACCGCCCGCCCGCCCGGGCACCGCACCGAGGAAGTGCTCGCCCTGCGCGTGAGCGGCCTGCAGGACCCGGCCTTGCTGGCCGCGGCGGCCAGCAGCCGCAGCTGGTCGGTGTACGAACCCTTGATCGAGCTCAATGAACGGCGCTTCCCCAGCCCCATCGCTCCCGGTGCCACCGACCGCTACCGCTACGTGCTGGAGGACACGCTGGTGCAGGCCGGCGACACGGTGTTCACCATCCGCTTCTTTCCCCGCGCCGGGGCGCGCTTCGATGGGCTGCAGGGCGTGCTGGGCCTCCACGCCGGCGACCATGCCGTGCACCATGTGACGGCCGAACCGGTGGAACAGCGCAACGGGCTGGGCATGCGCATGCGGCAGCTGCACCGGCCCGTGGGCGACACCTGGTTCCCCGAACAGGTGGAGAGCACGCTGCTCCTGAACACCCTGCAGGTGGGCTCCTATGCGCTGGTGGGCCGGGTGCGCGTGGACCTCACCGATATCGAGCTCGACCCGGACCTGCCGCGTTCGGCCTTCCGCGGTGCCGACCTGGTGGCCGACCGCATGAACATCCGCACGGACGCCGCCTTGTGGGACAGCCTGCGCACGGCGCCGCTGGACGCCAAGGACCGCACGACCTACCGCACCATCGACAGCCTGGGCCGCGCCGAGCGCCTGGACCGCACGGTGCGCGGGCTGGACGCCCTGCTGCGCGGCGCCATCCCCTGGGGCCCGGTGGACCTGCCGCTGGACCACCTGGTCGCCTACAACGGCTACGAAGGGTTCCGCGTGGGCCTTGGCCTGCGCACCAACGCCCGGGTGAGCCGACGGTTCACGCTCGGCGGCTACGCGGCCTACGGCTTCAGCGACCGCGCCACCAAGTTCGGAGGCGAACTGACGGTGCGCCCCTGGAACGGCCGCGACCACGACCTGCGCGTGGCGGCCCAGCGCGACGTGGCCGAGACCGGCGGCTGGGGCTTCCAGCGCGCCCCCACGCTCCTGAGCGAAGAGGGATACCGCCTGCTCTACATCACCCGCATGGACGCCGTGGACCGCGTGGAGGCCACCATGGGTGTGCGCGTGCTGGAGGGGATGAAGCTGTGGGTCGGCACGGAACGCGCGGAGCGCACCGACCGCACCGGCTACCGCTACGCCACGGCGGTGGGCGATGGGATCACGCTGTACGACCGGCGCTTCGTGACCGGCGCGCTCACCTTCGGCCTGCGCTATGCCCCGGGCGAGCGCACCGCGCAGCTGCCCGGCCGTCATGCGGTGACCCGCGCGGGGCGGCCCGAGCTGCAGGTGAGCGCCTGGCGCGCGATGGATGGCCTGTGGGCCGGCGATCGCGACCTCTGGCGGGTGGTGCTGCAGCTCGGTGATGTGCATCGCGGGGCGGTGCGCAGCCTGGCCTGGCGGGTGGTGGCGGGCATGGCCGATCCGCTCGCGCCGGCCCCCTTCCTCTTCAACCTCCGCGGCACGGCCACCGATGACCTGGCGGTCGGCACGCCGTGGGC
Organism: Flavobacteriales bacterium; assembly: GCA_020847755.1. Lineage (GTDB taxonomy): Bacteria > Bacteroidota > Bacteroidia > Flavobacteriales_F > PHOS-HE28 > PHOS-HE28. Next base: position 5,378 of record JADLBK010000196.1, read on the forward strand.
CTTCGAGACCATGACCCCGAACAGCTTCGTGGCCGACCGCTTCGTGGCGCTGCATCTGCGTTTCGGCCTGGGCCCGGTGCTGTGGCGACATCGCCTGTCCCGGCCGCTGCCCGTGCTCATCGCCTCCGGGGCGGTGGGCGCCCTGGACCATCCGGAGCGTCATGTGGGCTGGACCTTCGCCGCCCCGGAGCTGGGCTATGAGGAAGTGGGCCTCGCCTTGGACCAGGTGCTGCGCAGCGGCGTGGTGGGCCTCGGCGTGCTCGGCGCCATCCGTGTGGGTGCCTACGCCACGGGGACGCTGGAGGATGATGCGGCCGTGAAGCTCACCTTGTCCCTGATCCTCTGAGGGTTGGGCCGGCGCTCTGCCCCGGATCTCGTTCCTTTGCCCGGGCTCCGGCATGGCCGGGGCCTTTTTGTCCGAACCCATGTGGGCCTGGCTGGCGAGTAGGATCCTGCGCAACCGCATCGCGGTGTTGGTCATGGTGGCCCTGCTCACCGGCTGGATGGGCTTTGAGGCCACCCATGTGGCCATGCAGTTCAAGCACGGTGGCCTGCTGCCGCGCACCGACAGTGCCTATGTCGAGTACGAACGCTTCCTGGCGCAGTTCAGCGAGGACGGCAACGTGCTGGTGATCGGCACGCAGGGCGATGGACTGTACACCCCGAAGGCCTTCGCCGCCTGGCGTGCCTTGGGCGACGGCCTCAAGCAGGAGGACGGTGTCGACTCGGTGTTCAGCGAGGCCCACCTCTTCGAACTGTTGCGCGACGACAGCCTCAAGCGCTTCCAGCTGCGCGAGCTGTGGCAGGGCCCTCCGGCGGACCAGGCGGCCATGGACTCGCTGCGCGCCCGCGTGCGGGCGCTGCCCTTCTACGCCGACCTGCTCTACAACGACAGCGCCAAGGCCAGCCTGATGATGGTGTTCGTGGACGCGGCGCGCTTCAACAGCGAACGGCGCGGTGATGTCGTCGACCGCATCGAGGCCCACGCCCGCCGGTTCGAGGCCGAGCAGGGGCTGCCGGTGCACCTCAGCGGCCTGCCCTACATCCGCGTGCGAAGCACCGGCATGGTGAAGGCCGAGATGCCCCTGTTCATGGCCCTGAGCATGTTCCTCTGCGGCGTGCTGCTGCTGCTCTTCTTCCGCAGCTGGCGCGTGATGTGGATCTGCATGGGCGTGGTGGCCATCAGCGTGGTGTGGAGCTTCGGCGCCATGGGCCTGCTCGGCTACAAGATCACCATCCTCATGAGCGTGATCGCCCCGCTGGTCATCGTCACCGGTGTGCCCAACTGCGTGTTCCTCATCAACGCGTACCACTACGAGTACGTGCGGCACGGCAACAAGATGAAGGCCCTGCAGCGCGTCATCAGCCGCATCGGCGCGGCCGCCTTCCTCACCAATGCCACCACCGCGGTGGGCTTCACCACCTTCTGCTTCACCTACAGCGACACCCTGAAGGAGTTCGGCTGGATCGCCACCATCGGCATCATGGTGCTCTGGGCCCTCAGCATGCTGCTGATCCCCGTGCTATTCAGCTACATGCCCGCGCCCAAGCCGCGCCATCTGAAGCACCTGGAGCGCCGCTGGCTCGATGCCGCAGTGGAGTGGATCGTGCGCACGGTGCGCGACCGACGCCCGCTGATCTATGCCATCACCGCCTTCGTGTTCGTGTTCGCCCTCTTCGGCATGCTGCGCCTGCGCGACGAAAGCCGCATCGTGGACGACCTGCCGGAGGACAACCCCGTGCTCACCGACCTGCGCTTCTTCGAGCGGCACTTCAAGGGCGTGATGCCGCTGGAGATCCTGGTGTCCACCGGCAAGCGCAACGGTGTGTTCAAGGACGCCACCCTCAAGCGCATCGACCGCCTGGGCGACACGCTGGCCACGCACCCGGAGTTCAGCCGGCCGCTCAGCATCGTGGACGCCGTCAAGTTCACCCGCCAGGCCTTCTACGGTGGCGATCCCGCGGCATACGGCCTGCTCACCACCACGGACAAGACCTTCATCGCGCCGTACCTGGATGCGCTGGATGGCAAGCAGGGCATGGCCAAGGCCTTCCTGGACAGCACCCGCAGCACCACCCGCATCACCGTGCAGATGGCCGACGTGGGCACCATGCGCATGGACACCGTGCTCGGCAGGCTGCGCACCCAGGTGGACAGCCTGTTCAGCGCCGATCAGTACAAGGTGACCCTCACCGGAACGAGCGTGGTCTTCCTGAAGGGCAGCAGTTACCTGGTGAGCAACCTGGTGATCAGCCTCTTCTGGGCCGTGGTCCTCATCGTCGGCATGATGGCCCTGCTGTTCAATTCGCTGCGGATCCTGGTGGTGTCGCTCATCCCGAACCTGATCCCGCTGGTGGTCACCGCCGGCCTCATGGGCTTCCTCCACATCCCCATCAAGCCCAGCACCATCCTGGTCTTCGGCATCGCCCTCGGCATCGCGGTGGACAACGCCATCCACTTCCTGGCCCGCTACCGGCTGGAGCTGCGGCTTACCGGCCACGACCTGAAGCGCAGCGTGGACCTGGCCACCCGCGAGGTCAGCGTGGGCATCATCTACACCAGCGTGGTGCTGCTGGCCGGGTTCTGCATGTTCGCCTTCTCGCACTTCGGCGGCATCCAGGCGCTGGGCATCCTCACCAGCCTCACCCTGCTGGTGGCCATGTTCACCAATCTCCTGGTGCTGCCTTCGCTGCTGATCTCCTTCAACAAGGCGCTGATGACGAAAGCCTTCGAGGAACCGTTGCTGGAGATCCTCGATGAGGAGGAGGACATCGACCTGATGGAACTGAAGCTGGAGCCAGGACACGACAACGCCTCGGCACTGGCCACCGACAGCACCACCGACGACGAATGAAAGGCATCATCCTGGCCGGGGGATCCGGCACCCGCCTGCACCCGCTGACGCTCGCCGTGAGCAAGCAATTGATGCCGGTGTACGACAAGCCCATGATCTACTACCCGCTCAGCACCCTGCTGGCGGCAGGCATCCGCGAGGTGCTCATCATCAGCACCCCGCACGACCTGCCGAGCTTCCGCAAGCTGCTGGGCGACGGCGCCCAGCTGGGCTGCAGCTTCTCCTATGCCGAGCAGCCGGTGCCCAACGGACTGGCACAGGCCTTCGTGATCGGCCGTGACTTCGTGGGGCGCGACCCCGTGGCGCTGATCCTGGGCGACAACATCTTCCATGGCCGCGGCTTCGGCCGCATGCTCGCCGAGCACACCGACCCCGATGGCGGCCTGGTGTTCGCCTACCACGTGAGCGATCCCGAGCGCTACGGCGTGGTGGAGTTCGACCGCGACAACCGCGCGCTGAGCATCGAGGAGAAGCCCGAGCGGCCCAAGAGCAACTACGCCGTGCCCGGTCTGTACTTCTATGCCAACGATGTGGTGGACATCGCGGCCGCGTTGAAGCCCAGCGCGCGCGGCGAGTACGAGATCACCGATGTGAACCGGGAGTACCTGCGGCAGGGCCGGTTGAAGGTGGAGATCATGGACCGCGGCACCGCCTGGCTCGACACCGGCACCTTCCGAAGCCTGATGCAGGCCGGCCAGTTCGTGCAGGTGATCGAGGAGCGGCAGGGCCTGCGCATCGGTTGCATCGAGGAGGTGGCCTACAAGAAAGGCTACATCACCGCCGAACAACTGCACGCCCTCGCGCGTCCCCTGATCAAGAGCGGCTACGGGGAATACCTCATGCGGCTCACCGAGGGATGAGCACCGGGATACCCGCAGCGCACCGCGCGCGCATCGAACAGCGCATCGACCGCTGGGTGGCCGGCCTGCCCGACGATCCGCTCTACGCCCCGATGGCCTACCTCATGCGCCTGCCCGGCAAGCGCGTGCGCCCCGGCGCCGTGCTGCTCGCCGCCGAGCTTTTCGGCCATGACCCGGACGACGTGCTCGACGAGGCCCTCGGCATCGAGCTCTTCCACAACTTCACCCTGATGCACGACGACATCATGGACCAGGCGCCGCTGCGCCGGGGCATGCCCACCGTGCACACCAAGTGGAACGTCAACACGGCCATCCTCAGCGGCGATGCCATGCTGGTGAAGGCCTATCAGTTGATGGCGCGCGACCCCGAGGTGCTCCGTCTCTTCAGCCACTACGCGCTCGGTGTCTGTGAAGGCCAGCAGCGCGACATGGACCTCGAGCATCGCGCCGACGTGCACGTGGACGAGTACACTGAGATGATCCGCCTGAAGACCGCCGTGCTGCTGGGCTGTGCGCTGCAGGTGGGGGCCACCCTCGCCAAGGCGCCTTCCGCCGAGCGCATGCGCATCGGTGCCATGGGCGAACACCTGGGTCTCGCGTTCCAACTGCGCGACGATCTGCTCGACGCCTTCGGTGATCCCGACAAGGTGGGCAAGCAACGGGGCGGCGACCTGCGCGCCGGCAAGCGCACCTTCCTGCTGATCCGCGGGCTCGAGAAGAGCGATGCGGCCGGCCGCACCGAGCTTCGCGAGGAACTGGACAAGCCGCCTGAGGCGCGCGACGTGCAGCGGATGCTGCGTGTGCTGGAGGAGCTCGGTGTGGAAGCCGATGCCGCCGCCGAGGTGGAGCGCCACCATGCCATGGCCCTGGATGCGTTGGAGACGATCGACGTCGCCGATGCTCGGAAGACCCCGCTGCGGGAGCTTGCCCAGGCCCTGCTCGACCGCGTGCACTGACCCTGGGACCTATCTCAACAATACCCTTCGGACCGCGCCGGGGTCTTTGCGCGCCCAGCCTTCGTTGCTCAACCCTTGCATAGCGCCCGGCCATGCGCAGGTTTCGCGCCTCGGCTGGATCGCGAGATCCCACCGGCTCGCTTCCAAAAGCATTCTTGAGATCGGTCCTACCGCAGCAGATCGTGCAGTGCAGCCTCCAGCGTGGGGTGCGTACACCGCCAGCCGGTCGACCCCAGGCGTTCCGTACGAAGCGGGCCACCGCCCAGCAGGACATCGGCCATGTCACCCAGCACCAGGCGCAGCGCGAAACCCGGTACCGCCGGCATCACGAAGGGGCGATGCAGCGCATGCGCGAGGGTGCGCATGAAGCTCCTGTTGTCGGGCTGCTCCGATGCGGCCACGTTGTAGGCTCCACGCAGGTCCGTGTTGAAGAGCGCGGCCGAATAGGCGGATACCAGGTCGTTCAGGTGCACCCAGGTCATCACCTGCCGCCCATCGCCCAGTGGGGCGGCCAGTCCGAGGCGGGCCAGCCGGGCCAGCCGGGGCAGGGCGCCACCTGTGCGCGCCAGCACCACCGGTGTGCGGAGCTTGACCACGCGTGCGTGCGTCGACCATCGGTCCGCTGCGTCCTCCCAGGCCGTGGTGATGTTGGCGATGACATCGTGGCCGGGCGGTGCCTCCTCGGCGAGCGGGGTGTTCCAGCGGCCTGCGCCGTACCACCCTGACCCTGATGCACTGACGAAGCTGCGCGGTCGCCAACCCGTGCGCTGGGCCGCCTGCCAGAGGGCCTGCGGGCCGGCCGTCCGGCTCGTGGTGAGCTCCCGCACGCGGTCCTTGCTCCAACGCTCGTCCGCGATCGGCGCGCCGGCCAGGTGCACCACATGTTCCACGTCCCGCACCGCCTCGTCGGGTGCGCCCAGCTGTGGATGCCAGGCAAAGCATGAGACACCGTTCGACCTTCTGGCCGCACGGCCGATCCAGCGCACCTCGTGTCCGCCCTGCCGCAGGTGAGCGGTGAGCGCGGAACCGATCAGTCCGCTTCCACCGGTGATGAGGATCGTGCTCATGGTGCAAAGGGAACATGCAGTTGTTCAGCAGCCGACCGTGTTCACACTTCGTTGACGCTTTGACCGATCCTTCACCATCACCGTTCGTCCATGGGGCGCAGGTCGGGCCGGTCCTGGTAGCCCCATTGCTCCCGGGCCCCCAGGTCGCGAATGGGGACCGATCGGTCGCGCAGCACCGACCACACCAGCCAGAGGACCAGGGCGGGTCCCGGAAGAATGAGCCCGCCGATGAGCCATGCGGGGCCCCCGAAGAGCCCCAGGGCAATGTTGAGGCAGAGCACGGCGGTGGTCACATGCACCGCGAGAGGCGGTCGGCCCATGTTCCAGCAACGACGGTCGATCCGGAATGTTCGGTGCCGGAGCGGGAAAGGCGCCCGCAGGCGCCTTTCCATCGTGGCCGGGTCGCGCTCAGCGCGCGCGTTCGATGGCCTTGAGGTCCTCGTCCAGCAGCCCTTCCTTCTTGCCGAAGATGGCCGCATCGTCGCGCAGGTACATCAGTTCACCCGTGCTGACCTTGAAGACCCGCTTGAAGCAGTGCTTGTTCTTGTGCTCGCCGGTGAGCAGCACGTCGGTGACGGCCACGCCGCCCTCGCCCTTGCTCACGGCAGCGTTCAGCTGCATGAGGTCCATCACCTGCGCCTTGTGCGTGTAGTGCGTCTTTACGGCGGCGGCATCGGGCAGGCTCTTGTCCAGATGCTCCTTGGCGATCCACAGGTCGAGCTCGTCGCGCAGCAGCCGGTTGCGGCCGGCATACAGCCGGTCGGCCGTGGCCTTGTCGGTGATCTTGCCGGTGGACACCTGCTTGAGGTAGTCCTGGATGGCCTTCAGGTACAGGTTGAGGAAGGCCGAGGTGCCGTGCGTGGCCATGCCCGCCGGGTCGATCTGCAGGAAGGCCACGTCCTGTGAAGGCGGCAGGTTCACGATGGCGTTGTCCGTCACCTCCAGAACCTCGCCCTTCTTCTGCTTCCAGCCGCGCATCAGCGTCAGGAAGGTGCCCGTGAACTTCTCCGGGTCGTTGCGCAGGGTCTTCACCAGGTAGGTCTTGTCGGCGCCGAGCGGCTGCGTGGCCAGGTCGTTCACGGTGATGAAGTCCACGCTCTTGGTGAAGGTCCAGTGCGCCTTCACGGCGTCCATCATCGCCCGGTTGTACGGGCTGTCGCCCGCGTCGAGCACCACCAGGGTGGTGGTGGTGGTGGCGTCCTTCACCGCGTTGGCGTCGAAGGTGCCGTACTGGGCGGTGGCCGTGAGGGTGCAGAACGCGAGGAGCAGGCTGAGGGAGCGGGTTCGCATGGTGGGTTCGTGCGGTTGAGGGTCGGTGTTGGTCGGTACCGGCAGGCGACGAAAATAGTGCCACGTTCCTGCGGGCTTCGGCGTAGTTTTCGACACGATGAGCCGCGAACTGTCAACAACGGGAGGGGGGCTGCTGCACGGCCTGGACCGTGCGGAGGTGCTGGCGGCCACCGTGGTGCAACTGCGCAAGGACCTCAACGCCCCGGAGCTCGAGGTGCCCGCGGTGGGTGAGGGGGCCTTCGAGGCGTTGCGCGCCCAGGTGCTGCCCGTGGTGGAGGATCGGCAGCGGCAGGGGCAGCATGCGCTGGGCGTGGTGCTCTATCGGGTGGACCTTCCCGAGGCCCATGCCAAGCGGAGCATGGCGGCGGGAGGTCTGTCCGAGCTCGCGGGTCAGCTGGTGCTGCGCGCGTTGCAGAAGGTGCTGACCCGCATGCGGTATGCGGCGCGATCGGCGGGGAAGTAACCTCCTGAGGGTCAAAGTCGTACAGCGGCCCGGTCCGCTGGCTACCTTTGCCACCCCGGTCCGCCGCCTGAATGGACAAGCATTCCTACCTGAGCAACGCCGACCCGGCCGCGCTCGACGCCGTCTACCAGCAATACCTCAAGGACCCCGCCTCGGTCGACCCGGGCTGGGCCCGCTTCTTCGAGGGCTTCGAGCTGGCCCGCACGCAGCACGACCTGCTCCCCGGGGTGAGCACATCCACGGCCGCAGGGTCCGAGCAGATGACCAAGGAGTTCAAGGTCATCGACCTCATCAACGCCTATCGCGAGCGCGGCCACCTCTTCACCCGCACCAACCCGGTGCGCGAGCGACGCAAGTACAGCCCGCCCCTGGACCTGCCCACCTACGGGCTCAGTGAGGCCGACCTGGACACCGTGTTCGCCGCTGGCAGCGAGGTGGGCCTGGGTGCCGCGAAGCTCCGCGACATCATCGCCCTGCTGGACCAGACCTACTGCCAGAGCATCGGCGCCGAGTTCCGCTTCATCCGCAACCCCGAGAAGGTGAAGTGGCTGCAACAGCGCATGGAGGGGTCGCGCAACACGCCCGACTTCACCATCGAGCAGAAGAAGGCCATCCTGGCCAAGCTCAACGAGGCGGTGGTCTTCGAGAAGTTCCTCGGCAAGAAGTTCATCGGCGCCAAGCGCTTCAGCATCGAGGGCGCCGAGGCCCTGATCCCCGCGCTGGACACGGTGATCGAGCACGGCGCCGGCCAGGGCATCACCGAGTACGTGATCGGCATGGCCCACCGCGGCCGCCTCAACGTGCTGGCCAACACCCTGCGCAAGAGCTACGACCAGATCTTCAGCGAGTTCGAAGGCAAGGACTACGAGGACGAGCTCGTGGAGGGCGACGTGAAGTACCACATGGGCTACAGCTCCGTGTTGAAGACCAATGCCGGCAAGGAGGTGCGCCTGACACTGGCACCCAACCCCAGCCACCTGGAGAGCGTGGGCCCCGTGATGCAGGGCATCTCCCGCGCGATCATCGAGCACGACGATCATTTCGCCAAGGGCATCACGGCGCCCATCATCATCCATGGCGATGCCGCTGTGGCCGGCC
>JADLBK010000197.1 GCA_020847755.1 Flavobacteriales bacterium
ATCACGCTCTTCATCCAGGCCTTCCGCATGGGCGCCGAGCCCTTCTTCTTCAGCCATGCGAAAGAGAAGGACAGCGCGGCCACCTTCGCCCGCATCATGAACGTGTTCGTGGCGGTGTGCATGAGCGCCTTCCTGCTGGTGATGCTCTTCCTCGACCTCTTCAAGTGGTTCATCCCCAACCCGGCCTACCACGAGGGCCTGCGCGTGGTGCCGATCCTGATGCTCGCCAACGTCTTCCTCGGCATCTACTACAACCAGAGCGTGTGGTACAAGCTCACGGACCGCACCAAGGCGGGCAGTAGCATCAGCATCGCGGGCGCCCTCATCACGCTGGTCTGCCTCTTCGCGCTGATCCCGAGCATGGGCTACATGGGCGCAGCCTGGGCCACCTTCATCTGCTACGCCAGCATGGCGGCCATCAGCTACGTGTGGGGGCAGAAGCACTACCCCATCCCCTACAACGTGAGCCGCCTGCTGCTGTACATGGCGGGTGCGGTGTTCCTGTGGTGGGGGTGTGAGCAGGTGCCGTTGGAAGGCGTGGCGAAGTATGCGATGCGCACGCCGCTGCTGCTGGGGTACGTGGCCGTGGCCTGGCGGATGGAGCGGACGGCCTTACACCCTTGATCCGATCCCGCTCACCGCTCCACCAGCACCCGGACCGCACGGTCCTGCCGCTCGAGCGAGCGAAGCACATAGCATCCGGAGGCCAGGTCATCCACCGGGACCCAGAGCTCCCCGCCATGGGCCGGCGGACGCACGGCCCGCACCACCCGCCCCATCGCATCCAGCAGCACCAGGCGGCCATCCGCCGCACCGGCACCGACCACGCGGATGCGTTCGCGAGCGGGCACAGGATGGACGGAAAGACCGGCGACCGCCGTCGGTGGTTCCGGCGTCGCGGTGGATGTGCCCAGGCTGTCCCAAGTGATGAACAGCCGCGGCGGCACCGACCCCGAGTACATATCCTTGGTGCCGTAGGCGAGGTAGCCGCCAACGGCCTCCACGATGCTGGAGCCCAGGTCGTTCAGCGAGTCCCCGTACAGGCGCGACCACAGGGAGTCGCCCGACGCCGAGATCAGCGTGACGCAGAGCTCCCGCTTGTTGGGCGATTGCCAGGTGCCGTGCGTGCCCACGGCCAGGTAGGTGCTGTCCGGCAGCGCCAGGACCTGCTGGAAGCGCGTGGCATACAGCCGGTCCCAGATGATGTGGCCCAACGTGTCCAGGTGAAGCAAGCGGCTCTTGCTGAAGTCGGGGCTCAGCAGCATCAAAAGCCCGCTGTCCGGCGTGGTGATGAGATCGAGCGGTGTGCAGTAGGAGGTGTCGGTCACGAACACTGCGCTCTGAGGCGCTCCGCCCGCGTCCAGTTTCTCCAGCTGCACAAAGAGGCTGTTCTGCCCCACGGTGTCCAATGCGGAGGAGGCCACGTAGCGTCCGCCATCGTAGGCCGGAGCTCCATGCTGGCTGGTGTAGTAGTGATAAGTCTGTTGAAAGGTGGTCACGCTCATGGTGTTCCCTTGGGCGTCCAGCGTGTGGTGCTCGAACCAATTGGGTTGGACATAGCCGATCTGAATGTTCGGCTCCTGCGTGTCGAGCGCCAGCAGATGGATCTCCTGCGCGGGGGTTTCCCAAGCGTCCGCCAGGATGCGTGCGCACGGCTGCGCGTACTGGTGCCACCAGAGCACGTTGCCGGCCTGGTCGATCTTGAGGGCGAAGAGCTGGGGCATGGGACCGTTCGCGGTCGCGAATCCGCAATAGGTCCACGAGGCTGCGGCCGTGCCGGCGATCAGCGTGTTGCCATCGATCAGGTCCACCACATGCGTGATGGCGGAGGGAATGAGGAAGTCGAGGCGCCGGGTCCACAAGGTGTCGCCGGTCGGTTGCACCTTCACCAGGTAGGTGGCGATGGCCCAGTCCTCGAAGGGGGTGCCGCTGCCGGGGGTCCATGTGCCGTGGATGCTGCCGCACAGCAGCAGGTTGCCGTCGCTCGTGCGGTGCATCGTGTGCGAATAGACACGATGACCCGGGTAGGGATACTGGTTGGACCAATCGACCCATTGGGCCGCCAGCGGCGCGGCGATCAGGAGGCCGGGCGCGAGTCGGGCGAACGAGCGGAGCAGGGTCCCCATGAGGCGTGTTTCCACGAAGCTAGGCGTCGTCGCGGAACGGGGTGTGGCGGATGGAGCGACCGAACGCGTCCAGCATCACTTGATGCCGTCTTATCGATCGCGCGCGGACCAGCGCCACTTGCATACGTTCTTCCTGCCGTCTGGCTCGCCAGCGCCGGTTCTCCGCAAACTCACAACGACGAACGTGTTCATCCCCGAGCGGACGTCGATGCCGGTGAACCGGTCAAGCTCGAATCCATGGTGCTCGGAGATGATCGAATACTTGCCCGGAGGGAGGTCAGCGAACTCATATCCACCTTCAGGTCCGGATGAAGAGCGCATCAGAATCGCCGAGGTACTGTCTTGAACGACAAGCATCACACCTTCAAGCCGGCGGCCCGTTCCATGCTCCTGCGTGGTCACTCGCAAAGTGCCAGGCTGCGCAAAACCCAAGCTGACAACTAGCCATGTCCCCAGGAACAAAGAGCACCGGCGCAAACCCGACCATGCCATCATTCCATCGTTCTCCAATACAGGTCGTTCGCCTCCGTGATATTCTTTACCACTTCCTCCATGCTGGCCCTTGGGACTTGCAACCTATTCGCTCGGGAACATAGGCGAAATAGCCATCCTGATCGTGCTGAATGATGCCTGGAGCGAGAGGTCCATGGTCACCAAAGTTAACCAGCGTGGCTGCAGATGCGACCTTTGACCCGATGATCACCTCAACGACTGACACCCACACCGTCCACATCACCAACAAGGGCAGGCACCCCCTGCCGCAATACGCCACGCCGCACAGCGCCGGCCTGGACCTGCGCGCCAACCTGGAGGCCCCGATCGTGCTGGCCCCCGGCCAGCGCGCGCTGATCCCCACCGGCCTGTACCTGGAGCTGCCCGAGGGCACCGAGGCCCAGGTGCGGCCCCGCAGCGGGCTGGCCCTGAAGCACGGGGTGACGGTGCTCAACAGCCCGGGCACCATCGATGCCGACTACCGCGGCGAGGTGGGCGTGCTGCTGGTCAACCACGGGCACGAGCCCTTCACGGTGAACGACGGCGAGCGGGTGGCCCAATTGGTGGTGGCGGCGTACGTCAGGGTCGCATTCGCGGAAGTTGATGACCTTCGCGGCTCGGATCGCGGGACGGGCGGCTTCGGCCATACCGGGGTCCGCTGAGCCAGAGAAGCCGAATGAAGATCATCGTCCCCATGGCGGGCATGGGCAAGCGGATGCGTCCGCACACCCACACCACCGCCAAGCCCCTGCTGCCCATCGCGGGCAAGCCCATCGTGCAACGCCTCGTGGAGGACCTCGCCGCCGTGGCCGGCGAGCCCGTGGAGGAGGTGGCCTACATCGTGCACCCCAGCTTCGGCGCCAAGGTGGAGCAGGGCCTGGTGGCCATCGCCGAAGCGATCGGCGCCAGGGGCAGCATCCACTACCAGGAGGTGGCGCACGGCACGGCCCACGCCATCCTGTGCGCCGAGAAGGCGCTCAGCGGCCGCATCATCGTGGCCTTC
>JADLBK010000198.1 GCA_020847755.1 Flavobacteriales bacterium
ACTTCGGTGCGGTCCAGCCCCTGCTGAGCATGGACGGCATTGTTGACTTCGCTGCAGAGGCGAGATTCGTCGACATGGATCTGGACGGCGATCTGGATATCGTGCACAATGTAGATGACCTCAACCCTGATATGCCAATGGTCGGCTGGCGCGAGAATTTCATAGCCGATCCCTATTTGCTATCTGGTATTGTATTTTCAGATAGCAATGGGAATGGGGCTTTCGATACCGGAGAAGAAGGTATGGCTGGAGCTGCTGTGAACGTCTCGCCAACGGGATACCTGGCGTTCGGGAGCGGCACGGGTGAATACACGATTCACTGCAACGATGGATCACTTATAGTGGCCGCCACGATGATCAACCCATTTTGGGAACAGACGACCATGCCGCTTGAGTACACTGTGGCACCCTCCGATCTCCAACCCATTTGGACCGGCCTCGATTTCGGCTTCCAGCCCATCGTGGATACCAGCCTAATCCATCCCGAAGTGGTGTTGGCCTCAGCCCCCTGCTCTGACACCGCATCGCTGTGGATAACCGCAATGAATGAAGGTACGCGGATAGAGGATGGAACGATCGTCCTTATGCTGGATGGTGCCTTCGCTTTCCTCAGCAGTTCGCCGGCGCCGGCCTCGATCAACGGCGACACGATCACCTGGACATTCAATGATCTGGCCTATTTCACCGCGCAAGTGATCCACGCAAGTGTGATCATGCCTGACGCGCAGGCCATTGGCGACCTGTACACCCATGCTGTTTCAGTGACGACGCTGGATGCCCAGAGCGACACCTCCGGGAGTTTTAGCGCACAGCTTACTGACGTGGTTTCCTGCGCATATGACCCGAATGACAAGCTCGTCTCTCCTCAGGGGTATGGCGCGTATGGAGCCGTCGATCTTTCCACGGCTTACCTCGACTATACCATCCGCTTTCAGAACACCGGCAACGCCCCTGCGCAGGATGTTGTGCTACGCGACCATATTGATCCCCAACTGGATGCCACCAGTCTGCGTGTGCTCGGCTACTCTCATGTACCTACGGAGGTCACTGTGGAAAGCGGCAGCGAACTTGTCGTCCGGTTCATCGGCATTCAGTTACCGGACAGCGGTTCCAGTTTCACAGAGAGCCAGGGCTTCATCAAGTTCCGGATCGAGTTCCACCCTGGCCTCCCGCACCTTGCCCAGGCACCGAATACAGCGGAGATCTATTTCGATCTGAACGAGTTGGTCCAAACGAATACTACACTGACCACATTGGTGGATTGCGATCTCTGGGAGCCAACCATCACCGCCGTGGCCATCGGTCTTTTAGAAGCGACCGCCGGTGATCAGTATCAATGGTATCTGAACGGCACGCTGCTTCCTGGCGAGAATGAACAAACACATTGGGCAACAGCCTTGGGCGACTACAGTGCGGTCGTAACAAGCGTCTACGGTTGCGAAGTAAGCACACCGCCCTACACGGTAACCACGTTGGGCCTTGAAGAGCGCAATCGGATGGCGCTGGCGTTGGTCCCGAACCCGTTCTCGGTTGAAGCACGGCTCTACCTCGATGCGCCACTGAATTCAGATCTGCGGGCGGACATCATGGATATCCATGGGCGCATCATGCGCAGCATACCTGGCACGGGGAGCGAGGTCATTTCCATTGAGCGTGGAAGCCTGGCCTCAGGCGTTTATCTTGTTGTCATCAGAGAGACGGATCGCGTACTTAGGAGCGTTCGTATGGTGGTCCAGTAAGCTGGTTTCGTTGAGCGAAGCGTTGCTCGCTCGCATCAGCGCTGCCGCTTGAACGAACTTAGTAGCGCCCCAAAATCGCGCGAGTCTTCCCGCGCCCTGGGTTCGCGCGGGGCGAGGTGTGCGGAGGATGGCTGTCGGCCAGCCGCCGACGCGCCTCGCGCGAAGTCTGTGACAGCGTTTCCGCAGCGCGGCAAGGCCATGCCGTCGCCTCCCGTTCCTGCCCTGTAGTTGAACCCTGCATGCGGCCGCCTTTCCGTGGACCGGGAAGATAGGACGCTTGGGCGCTTCACCGTCCGCCCCTCACTCCTCCATCAGCTCCACCGCCTGCCGGGCCACGCGGATGCCGATGGCCACGCCCATGCCGCTGAGGCCGACGGCGGCCACCACACCGGGCGCCATGCACTGCACCAGCGGGGTCTTGCCCTGGCCGCGGAAGCCCATGATGCCGCTCCACCGGTGGGCGATGGGCACGTGCCGGCCGGGCAGGATGTGCCGCTGGAGGAAGTCCTCCAGAGCCGCCTGCAGCAGGGGGCTGGTACCGTCGGCCCAGGTGGTCTCGCCGGCCTTGTCGAGGTGGCGGGCGCCGCCCAGCAGCACCGCCCTGTCCAGGTCGCGGAAGTAGTAGTAGCCCTCGTGGGCGTGGAAGGTGCCCCGCAGCCGCAGGCCGGGCACGGGGGTGGTGAGCAGCACCTGCCCGCGGGCGGGCACCACATCGGCCAGGGGCAGCAGCTGGCGGGCGTAGCCGTTGGTGGCCACCAGCACCTGGCGGGCGTGCAGCGCGGGGCCTCGGGCGGGCACCAGGTCCACCCCGGCCGGGCCGGGCTCCAGGCGCTCCACGGGGAGGTCCCAGCGGAACTCCACGCCGTGCTGCCGGGCCAGGTGCAGCAGGGCCACCATCAGGCGGCCGCTGTCCACGGGCCCTTCGAGGTCGGTGCGGGCCACGCGGGTGCCGGGGGCCAGGCCGAAGCGGTCGGCGCCGTCGGCGAGCCAGCGGAAGGGGGCGGGCCCGGTGATGGGGGCCAGCAGCCGGTTGAGGCGATCGAACCCCTCGGCCACCCGGGTGTACAGCGGGTCGTCCGCCGCGTACACCTCATGGCCGCCGGTGGCCTCGAACCCGATGACGGCATCGCCCAGCTCGCGCCGCAGCTCCAGCAGCCCCTGCCAGCGTTCGGCCACGCGCGTCAGCGCGGCCTGTTCCCCTTCGGCGGCCAGGTCGGCCAGCAGTTCGCTGGGGCTGCCGAAGCAGGCGAAGCCGGCGTTGCGCACGCTGGCGCCGGCGGGGTGGGGGCCGCGCTCCACCACCAGCACGCGGCGGTGGGGCCAGCGCCGGCGGGCGTGCACCGCGGCCCACAGGCCCACGAGGCCGGCGCCCACCACGGCCAGGTGGACCGGAGCCCCGAAGCTGCGCTGTTCCCAGATGCTGTGCACGGCGGGATGTGGATGGGGACGCGGCGGTGGCGGCGCACCGCAGCCACCGGGATGTCGTACTTTGCGGGGTCGTTCAGGACATCCGCAGCGCATGCGAATCCCTTTCGGAACCCGTTGGCAAGGTAGGCTGCTCGGCCTGGTCTGCGCCTTGGTGCTGATGGCCGGCGCCGCCCGCGCCCAGGTGGACAATGTGTACGTGTATGGCACGGTGAAGGACTACACCAGTGCCAAGAAGATGGACGGCGTGATCGTGAGCGTGTACAAGAACGGCGCGAAGCTCACGGAGACCACCACCAACGCCAGCGGCAAGTACGAGTTCAACCTGGACTACGGGGCGGACTACAAGATCGTGTACTCCAAGCCGAGCATCGTCAGCAAGAACATCACCATCGACACGCGGAACATCCCCGAGGAGGAGCGGGTGGGCGGCCACGGGATGAACATCGAGATGACGCTCTTCCAGGAGCTGCCGGGGATCGACTTCAGCGTGCTGAACCAGCCGATCGGCAAGGCCAAGTTCGACCCCACCAGCAGCGAGGTCACCTGGGACCTGCAATACACCGAGCAGATCCGGAGCGAGATCGCGCGGTTGATGAAGGAATACGAGGACAAGAAGCGCCGCGAGGCCGGGGCCGACGCCGAGTTCGCCAAGCTGATGCAGCAGGGCGAGGCGGCCATGGGCGCGGCCGATTACAAGAAGGCGGTGGAGTCGTTCACCGGGGCGCTGGCCCTGAAGGCGGGCGACCCCGTGGCCACGGCCAAGCTGAGCGCCGCGAGGATGAAGCTCGATGAGCTGGAAGGCCAGAAGAAGCGGGACGAGCAGTACGCGGCGCTGATCAAGGAGGCCGATGCGCTGTTCGGCAAGAAGGACTACGAGGGCGCCAAGGTGAAGTACAATGCGGCCCTGGACGTGAAGGACCAGGAGGCCTACCCGAAGCAGAAGCTGAAGGAGATCGACACCCTGCTGGCCGACCTGGCGAAGAAGGCCGAGGAGGAGCGCAAGGCCAAGGAGCTGCAGGCGAAGTACGACGCGGCCATCAAGGCGGGCGACGAGGCCTTCAAGGGCGGCAAGTTCGAGCAGGCCAAGGCCCCCTACACCGAGGCCGCCGCCCTGAAGCCCGAGGAGAAGTACCCGAAGGACCAGCTGCTGGCCATCGACGCCAAGCTGGCCGAGCTGGCCAAGAAGGAGGAGGAGGAGCGCAAGCGTAAGGAGCTGGAGGCGCAGTACACCGCCCTCATCGCTGCGGCCGATGCGGCCTTCAAGGCGGCCAACTATGACCAGGCCAAGGGCAAGTACACCGAGGCCTCCACGCTGAAGCCGGAGGAGAAGTACCCCAAGGACCAGCTGGCCGCCATCGAGGCCAAGCTGGCCGAGCTGGCCAAGAAGGCGGAGGAGGAGCGGCTCGCCAAGGACCTGCAGGCCAAGTACGATGCCGCCATCGCCGCCGCGGACGCCGCGTTCAAGGGGGCGGACTACGAGGGGGCCAAGGGCAAGTACAACGAGGCGCTCGGCCTGAAGCCCGCGGAGAAGTACCCCACGGACCAGCTGGCCGCCATCGACAGGAAGCTCGCCGAGCTGGCCGCCAAGGAGGAGGAGGAACGCAAGCAGCGCGAGCTGAACGAGAAGTACCAGGCCGCCATCGCCGCGGCCGACGCGGCCTTCCAGAAGGACGGTTTCGACGAGGCGAAGGCGAAGTACACCGAGGCGCTCACCCTGAAGCCGTCCGAGAATTACCCCAAGGACCAGTTGGTGGCCATCGACAAGCGGATCGCCGAGCTGGCGGCCAAGGCCGAGGAAGAGCGCAAACGGAAGGAGCTTGACGCGCGCTACGGCGATGTGGTGGCGCTGGCCGATGCCCTGTTGGGCAAGAAGGAGTATGACCAGTCCAAGGCCAAGTTCATCGAGGCGGCCAACCTGAAGCCCGAAGAGCGGTACCCGAAGGACAAGATCGCCGAGATCGACGGCATCCTGGCCGAGATGGCGCGCAAGGCCGAGGAGGAGCGCAAGCGCCAGGAGCTGGAGGCCCGCTACGCCGAGCTGATCGGCAAGGCGGACAAGGCGTTCGCGGGCGAGCAATGGGCCGCTGCGCTGAACGACTATAAGGATGCGCTGACCCTGAAGCCGGCCGAGGAGCA
>JADLBK010000199.1 GCA_020847755.1 Flavobacteriales bacterium
TCGCCTACTACATCGTGGTGGTGCGCGAGGCCTTCACGGCGGACGAGCAGCCGCTGGAGGTGCAGGTGACCCCGCTCAACGGCCTGGTGGTGCTGCTCTGCGGCATCGCCGTGGTGGCGCTGGGGGTCTGGCCGCTGCAATTGCCTTAGGGGGAGCGGAGCAGGGCTCACGGGTCTGCCGGTCGCCGGCCCTGCCTACCCCCGCCCGAACCGCTCCCGGTACGCCTTCTCCAGCTCCTCCCGGTGTTCCGGGGCAGCGATGCCGATCAAGGCTTGGGCCCGCTGCTGGAGGTTCTTGCCGTAGAGGTAGGCCACGCCGTGCTCGGTGACCACGTAGTGCACATGGGCGCGGGTGGTGACCACCCCGGCACCTTGCTTGAGGAAGGGCACGATCTTGCTGGCGCCCTTGCCGGTGGTGCTGCACAGGGCGATGATGGGTTTGCCGCCCTCGCTCAGCGCGGCGCCGCGCATGAAGTCCATCTGGCCACCCACGCCGCTGTACTGGTAGGTGCCGATGCTGTCCGCGCACACCTGGCCGGTGAGGTCCACCTCGATGGCGCTGTTGATGGCCACCACCTTGGGGTTCTCCCGGATCACCTTGCCGTCGTTGACGTACTGCGCGTCCAGGAAGGTGAAGAAGGGGTTGTCGTCCACCAGGTCGTAGAGCCGTCGCGTGCCGAAGGCGAAGGCGGTGGCCACCTTGCCGCGGTGCTTCTTCTTGTACTTGTTGGTGACCACCCCGCTGCGCACCAGCTCGATGATACCGTTGGAGCACATCTCGGTGTGGATGCCGAGGTCCTTGTGGCCACCGAGCGCGCCCAGAATGGCGTCGGGGATGGCGCCGATGCCCAGCTGCAGGGTGCTGCCGTCCTCCACCAAGGCGCTGACCAGCTCGGCGATGCGGCGTTCCTTCGGCCCGATCTGCGCGGCATAGTCCACCTCGGGCAGGGGGTCGTTCACCTCCACCAGTGCGGCGAACCGGCTGATGTGCACGTGGCCGTCTCCGAGGGTGCGCGGCATGTTGGGGTTCACCTGCGCGATGAGGGTGCGGGCGTTGCGCACGGCGCTGCGGGCCACGTCCACGCTCACGCCCAGGGAGCAGAAGCCATGCTTGTCGGGCGGCGACACATGCACCAGGGCCACATCCAGCGGGAGGATGCCACGATCGAACAGGCGCGGGATCTCACTGAGGAAGACCGGCACATAGTCGCCATGGGGTCCGTCCACCGTGCTGCGCATGTTGGCGCTCACGAAGAGGGAGTTCAGGAAGAAGGGCCCCTGCACCTCGGGTCGGTCGAAGCCCAGATCGCCGAAGGTGCTGATGGCGGTGAGCTCCACGTCGCGCAGCTCAGCATGGCGGTCGAGCAGGGCATGAACGAGGCGGACCGGCGTGGCGGCGCTGCCGTGGATGAAGACGCGGTCGCCGCTGTGTACCAGGCGCACGGCCTCGGCGGCGGACATCCAAGGGAGGGACATGCCGCAAAGGTCGGGGTGCGCAGTGGTCTACGGGCCGGATGACGGACCGAAGGGTTCTCCACGGTCGCTCGCGGTTCCAAGGATGGGGCTCACCTGCCCCGCCATTTATTTTCCATGGAATATATTTGCAGGCGCAATGAACGAAGCCCCCTGGACCGATGTTCCAGGATCGGGACCGAACACGACAGCACCATGGACCGCAAGGATTTCCTCCGCAAGAGCCTTCTGGGGACCGGCATGCTCGTGGGCGGCACGGCCGCCGCGCAGCTGATGCAGAACGACATCGATGAGATCAAACCGCTGGAGCCGGTGGGCTTCGACCACCTGCCCCCAACACCCCCCGAACGCATGGCCAACATGATCCTGCACCGCGCCGGCGAGCGCGGCACCGCCGACCACGGCTGGCTGAAGGCCAACTTCAGCTTCAGCTTCGCCAATTGGTACGACCCCACCCGCATGCACTTCGGTGTGCTGCGCGTGATGAATGACGACATCATCGCCGCGGGCAAGGGCTTCGGCACGCACCCGCACGACAACATGGAGATCATCACGATCCCTCTCAAGGGCGCGCTGCAGCACAAGGACAGCATGGGCAACACCAGCATCATCAACGCTGGTGACGTCCAGGTGATGAGCGCTGGCACGGGCATCCTGCACAGCGAGTTCAATCCCTATCCCGACAAGGACGCGAACACACTGCAGATCTGGCTCTTCCCCGAGAAGCGGCAAGTGACCCCGCGCTACCAGCAGATGACGCTGGACCCGAAGGACCGCGTGAACAACTGGCAACAGGTGCTGAGCCCCAACCCCGATGATGCCGGCGTATGGGTCCACCAGGATGCGTGGTTCCACATCGGCAAGTTCGATGCGGGCAAGAAGCCCACGTACACCGTGAAGCGGAAGGGGAATGGCGTTTACGCCTTCGTGATCGAGGGCAGCGCCACCATCGAAGGCCAGCAACTGGGCAAGCGCGACGCACTGGGTGTGTGGGACACCGACACCCTGCACATCGAAGCGGGCCCCAACGGTGCGGAGATCCTGCTGCAGGATGTGCCTATGCAATTGTCGTAACCCTGAGCATACGAACCGTACGGGCGCATCATGATGCGCCCTCGCCAAACTGAAACACAACGAAAACCATGGAAACAGCAACTGCAACCACCACCAAGTGGGCCATCGACCCCAGCCACTCCGAGATCCAGTTCAAGGTGAAGCACCTGATGATCAGCACGGTCACCGGCAGCTTAAAGGAATTTGGCGCCGAGGTGGAGCTCGAAGGCGATGACCTCAACAACGCCCTGGTGAGCTTCTGGGCGAACACCGACAGCATCTTCACCAACGACGAGAAGCGCGATGGCCATCTCCGCAGCGGCGACTTCTTCGACAGCGAGAAGTTCCCCAAGCTCAGCTTCAAGAGCACCCGCTTCGAAGGCAGCGGCAGCACGTGGAAGCTGACGGGCGACCTCACCATCAAGGACGTGACCCGGCCCGTGACGCTGGACGTGGAGTGGAGCGGCCAGGCGAAGGACCCCTGGGGCAACACCAAGGCCGGCCTGAACCTGAGCGGCACGCTCGATCGCAAGGCGTTCGGCCTCACCTGGAACGCGGCGCTGGAGGCCGGCGGTGTGCTGGTGAGCGACGAGGTGCGCATCCTGGCGGAGGTGCAGCTGGCCAAGCAGGGCTGAGCCCAGCGCACGACCACAGCGTGAAGGGCCTTCTCCGCAAGGGGCGGGCCTTTCGCGTGGAACGGCGGATCGATCCGCATCTTGCGGCATGGCCGCCCCCTTGACCACCCCGGAGATCCTCGACCTGCGTCGTGCACTGTCCCGCACCACGGGCCCGGAGCGAGGCCGGATGCTGGAGGCCGCGATGGGCCGTCCCCTGCGTTCCTCCAAAGCCCTCAAGGAATGGCATGACCTGTTGCTCTTCGTGCTGGCCCACCCGGCGGACCCGGCGGAGCATGACAAGGCCGAGGCCGCCCTGGCGCGCCTGATGGAGCGCGCACGGTCCGGCGGCCTGGGCACCGGCCTCACGAACAGTGGCGTGGCGGGCACCCCCATCCAGGGCACCTACAGCCTGTCGCTGGTGCGGTGGATGCTCTCTCGATGGCGCACGCACATGCGCGTGGTCGCCGTGGACGCAGCGCTGGACGACCTGCGCGAGACGGTGCGCCCCCTGCTGCCCCAGGCCGAGCAGGAGTCGGTGGACCGGCCGGTGGAGGACAGCGCGGAGCTGATGGGGGCGCTCTTCGGACCCGATCCCCGCGCGCAGCTCACCGCCCTGATCAGCATGCTCGATGGCCTTCCCACCACCGAGGCCCTCCGCGAGTCGCTCTGGGCGCGGATGCTGATCACCGTGGCCGTCGATGGCGCACCCGGCTGCGACCTGACCACGGCCCGCGCACCGGCGGCAACGCCCTTCTGCCATCCGAACGGGTTGAGCAAGGGGGTGGACCTCCGCGCCGTGCTGGACAGCCCGGTGCCGCCTCCGCTCCGGCTCACCACCGCGCAGCTGAAGGACCTCGTGGACACTTCGCGCACCGTGCTGGCCGTGCAGGAGCGCGAGACCGACCCGGTGACCTGGGCCGGTGCGGCGGAGCTCTTCGACCTCGGCCGGGGCTTGCGCATCGCGCTCTTCCACCTGGATGCCGCGCATCGGCTGCCCTTCGACAGCTATGTGGGCTTCATGGCCTTCCGCAACTGCGTGGCCCTCGCCTACGGGGGCGCCTGGATCTTCCCCGGCCGCAGCAAGGTGGGCATCAACGTGTTCCCCGCCGTGCGCGGGGGCGAGAGCGCCTGGTTCTTCGCCCAGCTGCTTCGCCTGTACCATCAGCGCTTCGGCGTGGCCTGCTTCGAGGCCGAGAACTACCAGCTGGGGCACGACAATCCCGACGGGCTGAAGAGCGGCGCCTACTGGTTCTACTACCGGCTTGGCTTCCGCCCGATGACGCGGCCGCTGCAACGCCTGGCTGAGCGGGAGTTCAACAGGCTCGCATCGCGCAAGGGCCATCAAGTGCCGCTGAAGCTGCTCAAGGACCTCGTCGCCGAAGGGTTGGAACTGCCGGTGGGCGCACAGGACGGACCCGTGCTGGACACCGCGGCCCTGTCGGCGGCCCTGCCGGTCCATGTGGCCGTGCAGCACGACGGCGACCGTGTGCGGGCGATGCGGCGTGCGCTGGAGCGGCTGTGCCGCTGCCTGCCGGTGGGCGACCTGAGCGCCTGGACCGCGGACGAGCGGACGGCGTTGTACCTGTGGGCGCTGCCCCTGGACCTCTTCGACGACCTGGAAGACTGGAGCGCCGCAGAGCGGAAGGCCCTGGTGGCGCTGGTGAAGGCCAAGGGCGAAGCCACCGAGACGCGCCATCAGCTGCTGCTGCGGAGGCACGCGCGCCTGCGGGCCGCCTGGGCAAAGGTGGCCCGGTGACCGATGTCACTGTTCCGGCGGTGCCCTCGTGCCCAGCTTGGTGGTCCCAAACCCAAGGGCCATGGCGAACGCTCACTACGACGTGCTGATCATCGGTGGAGGTACGGCCGGCATCATGACCGCCGCACAACTGCACCGCAAGGACGGGAAGCTCCGCATCGCCATCCTGGACCCCGCCCGGGACCACTGGTACCAGCCCGCTTGGACGCTGGTGGCGGCGGGCACCTACGCCATGAAGGACACCCGGCGCGACGAGGCCACCGTGGTGCCCGAGGGCGTGGACCTGATCCGCGAGGCCGCCGCCACCTTCGAACCGGACGCGAACACGGTGCGCACCACGAACGGCAAGGCGTACACGTACGGCCACCTCGTGGTGTGCCCGGGCATCAAGCTCGACCTCGACGCACTGCCCGGTCTGCGTGAGGCCCTGGCCACCGATGTGGTGTGCAGCAACTACATCGACCCGGAGAAGACACGGCGCGTGATGGAGGACTTCAAGGGCGGTGTGGCCGTGTTCACGCAACCCGCCACACCCATCAAGTGCGGCGGCGCGCCGCAAAAGGCCGCCTACCTGGCCGACGAGTTCTTCCGCAGGCGCGGTGTGCGCGACCGCACCAAGCTCGTCTTCGCCACCCCGGGCTCGGTGATCTTCGGCGTGCAGCCCTTCCGGGCCGCGCTGGAGGACGTGGTGCGCAAGAAGGAGATCATCCTCAAGACCTTCTACAACCCGATCCGCATCGATGCGGACAAACAGGAGATCCACTTCAAGTGGAGCAAGCCCGGCGACAACCACTGCGTGCTCACCGAGGAGCAAGGCCTGCCGGAGAAGATCGAGGGCGAGAGCACCATCGTGATGAAGTACGACATGCTGCATCTGGCGCCTCCGCAAAGCGCACCCGACTTCGTGAAGTTCTCCCCGCTGGCCTACGCCGACGGACCGAACAAGGGCTGGCTGGAGGTGGACATCAACACCCTGCAGCACAAGCGCTACGCGAACATCTTCGGACTGGGCGATGTGGCCGCGCTGCCCACGGCCAAGACCGGTGCGGCCATCCGCAAGCAGGCGCCCGTGGTGGTGGCCAACATCCTGCAGCGCATCAAGGATGGCATGCTCTCCCCGGCGAAGTACGAGGGCTACAGCAGCTGCCCGCTGGTGACCGGTTACGGCAAGATGCTGCTGGCCGAGTTCAAGTACGACAACGTGCGCGACAGCGACCCGCTGCTGAGCAAGTTCTTCGACACCGGCAAGCCCTTATGGAGCATGTGGGTACTGAAGAAGTACATGCTGCCCTGGCTGTACTGGAACCGGATGCTGAAGGGGACGATGTGAGCGGGTGATCGGCCCTGCGGGCCGGATGTCGGACGAGGACAGCAAGGCCAACTATTTTTCCGGTCGCTTGTTCCCCGGCAGGTCATGCGTACGCTCATCCTCTTCGCACTCCTCCTTTCCACTCCCGGTCTCCACGCGCAGTTCAGCGCGCCTGTGATCATCACCGAGGCCACGCCCAGCCCGCGGACCGCAGCGGCCGCCCTGGATGCGGACGGCGATGGCGACCAGGACGTGGTGTGGGCCTTGAACCAGCGCGTGCACCTGAGCCTCAACCACGGCGACGGCACCTTTGAGCGACCCGCGCGCATCCACGAGGTCCTGGGCACCCGCCTCGATCTGGTGCCCGCGGATGCGGACCTGGACGGTGACGCGGACCTGCTGATCGTCGGCAATGGCGCGCTGCTGGAAACGTACTGGCTGATGAACGATGGCACCGGACAGTTCACGCAAGGCGCCGATCTTGATGGCATGGCGGCACAGTCCTATGCGGAGCGTGCCACCGTCGTGGACCTCAACGGCGACACACTGCCGGATGTCTTCCTCGGAAAAGAGACCGGCCGGCGGATCGCCCTGAACCTGGGCAACGGTCTCTTCGGCCCGGTGAACACCAGCGTGAGCGGCCCATCGGGCGCTGTACCGGCGGATATGGACCTGGACGGCGACCTCGACCTGGTGGGAACGAACAACCAGTTCCGGCCGGTGCTGCGGCTGGACACCGGCCTCACCTGGACCCCGGCGGATTCGGTGATCACCACCGCGCTCGGACCGGTCCTGCGCGTGGAGGTCTTCGATGTGGACATGGACGGTGACAGCGATCTGGTGGCCGCCGGCGACCAGTGGGTGGCCGTGCTGTTGAACGACACGACCAACGGGTTCGCTCCCCCGCTGACCATCACCACCGGCGCCATTGACCGGAACACCCTGCGCGCCGCCGACACCGATGGGGATGGGTTGCAGGACCTGGTCGTCGTGGGGGATGAGGAGGTGCTGCTGCTGCGCAATGCCGGTGGCGGCCAGTTCGATGCGCCCGTGGCCCTATGCGCCTCCAATTCCTTCATGGTGGACCTTGACCTGGCCGACATGGACACCGATGGTGCGCCGGACCTGCTGCTGGTGCGCGGTGTGGGCAGTGGCCTGGAGTGGTACCGCAACCCGGGTGCGGCACCGTGGGAACGTGGACGCGCCGTACTGCCGGGTAACGGGGCCGGACGCTGGCCCTCTTGGGGCGACATGGACGGCGACGGCGACACCGACCTGGTGATCAACGGCACCTGGGTCGAGCAGACCACGCTGGGCGGCTTCGACCGGGTGCACACCACCTGGCTCGGCGTGCAGAACCAGGCGCCCGCCGACCTGAACGGCGATGGCCTCATGGACACCTTCAGCGCCTTGGAGGAGCAGACCACCGACAGCCTGGTCTGGTGCCCCAACGCCCCGGGCGGCTTCCTGGCCCCGCTGGCCTTCGCGGCCACACCAGGCAACGATGGCGTGGTGCTGGCCTGGAATGCGGACACTGACGGCGACACCGACCTGATGTGGGCCAGCAACCCCGTCATCCACGCGTACCGCAATGATGGGTCGGGGCAGTTCATCACCCAGAACCTCTTCAATTCCGGCATCCAGGTGCTGCTGCCGGCGATCGCCGACCTCGATGGCGACGGCGACCCGGACGTGGTGACCACGGGCACCGGCAACGCGAACACCGCCACCTTGGTGGTGCGGGAGAACCTGGGCAACCTGCTCTTCACCGCGGTCGGGGCATCGGACCTCATCGGCAGCTTCCAGCCACCCGTGCGGCGGGTGCGCGCGGCGGACATGGACATGGATGGCGACATCGATGTGGTGCTGCAGCAGAGCGGACCCCTCTCCTGGTACGCCAACAACGGACCGGGCAACCCGTGGACCGCGAACGCCATCGGCCAGAGCGCGCTGCAGGATGACCACGGCTGGGACCTGGGTGATGTGGACGGTGATGGGGATGTGGACCTGGCCTTCGTGGACGAATTGGCGGAGGAACTGCTGTGGATGGCCAACGATGGCACCGGTGACCTGGGCACCCCACAGCTCATCGAGGCGCTGGGCAGCTACCACGGGGTGCATCTTTCGGACCTGGACGCCGACCTCGACGCTGACCTTCTGGTGCTCGACCAGGCCGTGCGCACCCGCCTGATCTTCTCCGATCCCCAGCTCCCGACCCAGGTGGGCGCGATCCAGGCTTCCGGTGGGCTGCACGCCTTCCCGAACCCCTGGACCGAAGCGGTCCGCATCGAGCTCGGAGCGCCGCTGGCCACCGGCGAGGCCGTGGTGCTCATGGATGCCGCAGGGCGGGAGCTCAAGCGCTGGAGCACCCCCGGCACCCAGCAGCTGTGGCTGGCCCGGGGCGACCTCGACAGCGGGGTCCTTCTGATCCGTCGGGAGGGCCTGCGTCCTGCGGTGCTGCGCGTGGTGCTGCACTGAGGCGTGGCGGGCTGGCCGCGTGAGCCGACCGGCTATCTTCGCAGCCCTTTCGAAGGCCCTGATGGACAAGCAATTAACTCAAAAAAGCGCGGCGATGGTCGCCGGTCCGGTCCCGCAAGCGGCTAAGCCCATTGCCTAAATTTAGTCATCGAACTAATGGTTTCTATCTTTGTCAAGAACCCATGACCAGCCGCCCATGAGCTTCGTGAACCCGTTCCGCCCCGGAGCCGGCCATCCACCGCCCTACCTGGCCGGTCGGACCACCGAGATCAGGGAGTTCGAGCGGCTACTGGGCCAGCCGGTGATCCTCACCAATATGGTGCTGACCGGTCTGCGCGGGGTGGGCAAAACGGTCCTGCTTGAAGGGGCGCTCAAGGGGCTCGCCCGACAGCAGGGTTGGTTGTGGACCGGGAACGAGCTCTCCGAGGCCATCAACATCTCCGAAGAGAAGCTTGCCCAGCGGCTCATCACCGACCTGTCGGTGCTCACCAGTCAGTTCGAAGTGGACCGGCGGGTGATCGAAGGCATCGGCTTTCATCCCCAGCGGGAAGAGCGCTCGATCACTTTCGACCATGCGTTGATGGAGTCGCTGTATCGCTCCACACCGGGATTGGTCTCCGACAAGATCAAGGCGGTGCTCGAGGCCACCTGGCACGTGGTGCGGCAGAGCGGTATGAAGGGGATCGTGCTCGCCTACGACGAAGCGCAGAACCTGGCCGATCGTTCGGACAAGGACCAATACCCGCTCTCGCTCCTGCTGGATGTGTTCCAGTCGATCCAGAAGAAGGGCATCCCGATCATGCTGGTGCTCACCGGCCTGCCCACCCTGTTCCCCAAGCTGGTGGAAGCCAGGACCTTCGCCGAACGCATGTTCAAAGTGATC
The DNA here is from genome assembly GCA_020847755.1 of Flavobacteriales bacterium. GTDB lineage: Bacteria > Bacteroidota > Bacteroidia > Flavobacteriales_F > PHOS-HE28 > PHOS-HE28. The sequence goes on from JADLBK010000199.1 coordinate 9,569, forward strand.
ACGTTGGGCAAGCTCGATCAGCGTGACCGTAGGGAGGCGATCACCCGGCCCATCGCGGATGGCCGATGCCCGGTCTCCTTCACACCGCAGGCCGTGGAGGAGGTCGCGAACCGCTCGGGCGGCTATCCCTACTTCATCCAGTTCATCTGCTACGAGATGTTCGAGGCCTACCTCGGCCATGCGGACGGTGTGCCCAGGCCGGATGTGACCGTGGCGCACATCGCGCGCAAGCTGGACAGCGACTTCTTCTCCGGCCGCTGGAACAAGGTCACCGACCGGCAGCGGGAGTTGCTCTCCATCATCGCTTCATTGGAAGCAGCGGACGAAGAGTTCACGGTGCAGGAGATCAGCGAAGCATCCAAAAAGCTCGAGGGGAAGCCCTTCAGCCCGAGCCACGTGAACCAGATGCTCGGAGCCCTGGCCGAGCAAGGCCTGATCTTCAAGAACCGCCACGGCAAGTATTCCTTCGCCGTGCCCATGCTGGCGGACTTCATCCGCCGCCAATCGAATGAGACCGTACGATGAGCAACTATAGCAAGCGTTTCCCTCAGTACGACGAGCTCGACCTGCCCAAGGTCGCCGAGGAGGTGTTGACCCAGTGGGAGGCCGAGGACACCTTCGGCCGCAGCTTGGAGCTGCGCAAGGATGCGCCGCCCTTCGTGTTCTACGAGGGCCCGCCCAGTGCCAACGGATTGCCCGGCATCCACCACGTGATGGCCCGCGCCATCAAGGACATCTTCTGCCGCTACCAAACGCAGAAGGGCCACCGCGTGGACCGCAAGGCCGGCTGGGACACGCACGGGCTGCCCATCGAGCTGGGCGTGGAGAAGGAGCTCGGCATCACCAAGGAGGACATCGGCAAGACGATCAGCATTGAGGAGTACAACGCGGCCTGCAAGAAGGCCGTGATGCGCTACACCGATGTGTGGAACGACCTCACCAAGCGCATCGGCTTCTGGCTCGACCTGGAGAAGCCCTACGTCACCTACCACACGAAGTACATCGAGAGCGTGTGGCACCTGTTGAAGCAGCTGCACGACCAGGACCTGCTTTACAAGGGCTACACCATCCAGCCGTACAGCCCCGCCGCCGGCACGGGCCTTTCCTCGCACGAGCTGAACCAGCCCGGCACCTACAAGCCGGTGAAGGACACCAGCGTGGTGGCGCAGTTCAAGGTGAAGCGCGACGCGAACAGCGAATGGCTCTTCAAGGACGCCTTCGGTGATGTGTTCATCCTCGCGTGGACGACGACACCGTGGACGCTGCCCAGCAACTGCGCGCTCACCGTGGGGCCTAAGCTGGACTACGTGCGCGTGAAGACCTTCAACCCCTACACGCACGGCCCGCAGACGGTGGTGCTGGCGAAGTCGAGGCTGAACGCGTACTTCAAGGAGGATCACAAGGACGCCTCCTTCGAGGACTACAAGAAGGATGGCAAGAACATCCCTTGGAGCATCCTGGACGAGTTCTACGGCCACCAGCTCGAAGGCGTGCGTTACGAGCAGCTGTTGCCGTACGCCACGCCCGAAGGCGGCGATGCCTTCAAGGTGATCGGCGGTGATTTCGTGACCACGGAGGATGGCACCGGCGTGGTACACACGGCACCCAGCTTCGGTGCGGATGACCAGCGCGTAGCGCGTCAGCACGGCATCGGTTCGCTCACCTTGGTGGATCTACGTGGCCGCTTCAAGCCCGAAGTGACCGACTTCGCCGGCGAGTACGTGAAGGCCGAGTACTACACCGCTGAGGAACTCGCCGCAGAGGCGAAGAAGCAGGGTCGCGACAAGTACCTCAGCGTGGACGAGCGCATCGCCATCAA
>JADLBK010000200.1 GCA_020847755.1 Flavobacteriales bacterium
CCTGCAGCAGATCGACGAGCTGCTGAGCGAGAACAAAGCCCTGATCGCCAAGCTGCGCAGGGAGGCCAAGGCCAACGCCGGTGCCATCGCCGCACTGCAGCGCACCGTGGAGGAGCTCGAGCGGACCGTGGCCGAGAAGGACGCCGAGATCGGCGGCCTCAAGGAGCAGCTGGCCAGCGCCAACAGTTCGCTCGCCACCCTGATGGAGATGTATCGCGACAAGGAGCAGCAGGCCAACATGCAACGCAACGAGCTCAATACGGCGCATTTCGTCATCGGCACGGCAAAGGAGCTGAAGGAGAAGGGCATCGTGACCAAGGAGGGCGGCCTTGCAGGCATCGGCGCCACCAAGAAGCTGAACGCCGACGCCTTGGGCGACGGGCACTTCAAGCAGATCGACATCACCCAGACGCTGGAACTGCCCATCGCAGCGAAAAAGGCACGCCTGCTCACCACCCACCCTCAAGGCAGCTATCGCTTCGAAGGGGAGGTGGAGAAGTTGGTCATCACCGACCCGCAGGCGTTCTGGAGCGCCTCGAAGTACCTGGTGGTGATGGCGGAATGACGCGGTGACCTACTTGGCGCCGCCCGTGGTCTTCGCGGTCCTGGCGGGCTTGGCAGGCCCTGTGGTCGGTGGCTCCGCAGTGCTCCCGCCCGGTGCATCCCCCGAGGTGGCCTGGGCCGTTCGTTCCAGACAGCACCCGCTGAGCGCACCGCTTGCCAGAAGCGCCTCCAGCTTCGCGGCCTGGTCCGGTTCCAAGGTGACCGAAAGCTGCTCGAAGTAGGGGATCAGTTGTGCGTCGATCTCCCGCTGGGTCTCGTCCATCCGTGCCCGCAGCTCGGCCACCTGATGTTCGCCGTCGATCAGCAGCCCCGTGGCCTTGTCGGTCGCCCGTTCATCGAGGCCGATCGCCGCCGCGATGCGGCGGGCGGTCATGGCCGCCCGCTCCTCAGGGGTGAACGATGCCGGCTCCTGCGCGAGCAGCAGCATGGGCGCGGCGATCAGGAACACGGCGGACGGAGCACGTAGCGGACGCATGGCGGATGAGTTTCCCACGAAAGTAGGCAGCCGCTGTGATCCGTGGCCGCGCGTTGGTCAACTGCCCCGCACGCCGCGCACCATCTGCTCGATCGCGTCCCACATGCCAGGCTCCACCTGGTCCAACTGGCTGAACTGCCCTGCGCCTTTCAGCCACTCGCCGCCGTCGATGGTGACCACTTCGCCGTTGACATATCCGGACCAAGGCGAGACGAGGTAAGCCGCCAGGTCGGCCAGTTCGCGGTGCTCGCCCACCCTGCCCAGGGGCACACGCTTGGCCAGGTCGAAGCGCTCCATCATCTCGCCCGGCAGCAATCGGCTCCAGGCGCCCTTCGTGGGGAAGGGACCGGGGGCGATGGCGTTGCTGCGGATGCCATGTCGGGCCCACTCCACGGCCAGCGACCGGGTGAGGGCGAGCACCCCGGCCTTGGCGCAGGCGCTGGGCACCACATAGCCGCTGCCGGTCCACGCATACGTGGTGGTGATGTTCAGCACCGCCTTGTCACGTTCGCCCTTGGCGATCCAGTGCTTCCCGAAGGCGAGCGTGCAATTCACCGTGCCCATGAGCACGATGTCGATGATGACCTCGAAGGCCTTGCTGCTGAGCCGCTCCGTGGGGCTGATGAAATTGCCCGCCGCGTTGTTCACCAGTGCGTCCACGTGGCCGAAGCGGTGCAGCGTGCGTTCCAGCAGCTGCTCCACCTCCAGGTACTTGCGCACGTCGCAGGCCACGGCCAGCACTTCGCCGCCGGTCTCCTGCATCAGCTCTGCGGCCGCCGCATCCAGCACGTCCTGCTTGCGGCTGCTGATCACCACCTGCGCACCGAGCGCCATGAAGGTGCGTGCCATGCTGAGGCCCAGGCCCGTGCCTCCGCCGGTGACGACGATGACCCGTCCACGCAGGGCATCGGGCCGCATCATGCTTTCGATCGTGCTCATGGTCAGGGTGCGTTGCGGCCGCCCGGGGCGTTGCGCTCAGGGGCCTTGGTGGGTGCGTTCGGGGTGCTGGGCGGAGCACCCGGGGCCGTCGTTCCGTCGGGTCGGACCGGAGCCGGGCAGGTCTTCAACAGGTCGTCGAGCTCGCGGCCATACAGCGGTGTGCCACCCTTCGCCTCGGCCTGGCGGAACGCCCCGCAGGCCCGCGCACTGTCGCCTTCCGCCAGGGCGATCAGCCCGCGGTTGTGGTCCACGTACGGGTTATCCGCGTTGCGGCGGCCGGCGAGCAGCACGTCGCGGCGGGCCTTGTCCACCTGACCCAGCTTCAGCCGGCTGTAGCCGCGGTTGTTGATGGCGTAGGTGTAGTTCGGGTTCAGCTTGATGGCCTGCGCGTAGTCGGCGAGGGCGCGCTCATGGTCGCCGTGCAGGGCCCAACGATGGAAGCCGCGGCTGTTCCAGTTCACCGGGTCGCGCGGGTCCAATTCGATGGCGCGGTCAAGGTCGGCCCGGGCGCGTGCCGTATCACCCGCAGCGGCCAGGCAGGCGCCGCGCTCCCGCAAGGCGGCCGTGCCCTCCTGCGCCGCGATGAGCGCGTCGTACAGGGGGATCGCTTCCGGGCATCGCCCGGTCAGGGACAGCGCCATGGCCGTGCGCAGGTCCCGCTCGGGTCCCGGCGTGGCGCGCTGAAAGGCGTGAAGGGCGCTGTCGCCCTGCTGAAGTCCCAGCCAGGCCATGCCGGTCCAGAACCACGCCTGTTGGCCACCGCGCTCATCCAGGCCACCCGCGATCGCCGCACGCGCATCCTCCAAGGCGGCTGGATAGGAGCGCACCCGCGCGTGGGCCTCGGCGCGCAGCAGCAGCACCGGCGCCTTCGCCATGTCGCGTGTCATCAGGCCATCGCAACGCCGAAGGGCCGGATACACCTTGCCTTGATCCAGCAGGCGGCGCACCTTTCGAAGCTCGTTCTCGTTGCTTCCTTGCGCACCCGATCCAAGCGCGCCCAGCACCCACATGATCACCATCAGCGACCGCATGCGGCGAAGGTATCGTTCGGCCGCCCTCTAGCTTTGTCCGGCCCCATGCGCACCAGTTATCCCACCAAGGTCCTTCTCGCCTGGGGCGAGGCGATCAGCGGCAATGCGGCGATCCGCGACTGGTTGCTGAAGAACGGATTCCCCGAGCTCGGGGTCTTCACCTTCGCCTTGCGCAACAAGCAGGACGCGCGGAAGTGGCTGCTGGACCATGGCCATCCCCATCTCATGGCGGTGATCGCGGGCATCGAAGGCGACCCAGGTGCGCTGGACTGGTTGGAACGGCATGGGCACGGTGTGCTCCGCCAACTCGCCCTGACCGGGGATGGGGACCGCGAGGCCTTTGACTGGTTGCTCAAGCACGGGCATCGCGAACTGGCCATGCTGGGCATGCGCATGCACCGGGTGAAGTCGGACATGGACGACGACTACAAGGACATCCACAAGTACCCGCAGGACTGACCGGTCATTCGGGCGATCATTCGCCGGCCGAGCTTCGGTGCCAGGCGCGAAGCCGGTCCAGCAGAAGCAGGTCGAACACGGTGTGCGCCACCATCGCGGGCAGCAGTCCCCAGGCCCGGGCCACGGTGCCATAGGCCAGCATGCATACCACCAGGTACAGTCCATACAGGATGAGCCGGCGGTCGCGCGGGTCCAGGTAGCCGTGCAACGCCACGAAGAGCAGCGCGGTGAGCGGAACGCCCAGCCAATGCTGCAGCGCACCGCGGAAGAGCAGCTCCTCCCCGATGCCGGCTGCCAGGGAAAGCACCACATGATGCCAACGCTTCGGCACCAGGGGCCCCAGAAGTCCGGCATAGCGCATGGCCACCGGGCGCAGGAACGGTTGACGGAGCAGCAGCAACGCGCCCGTTCCGGTGATCATCCCCAGCACGACGCCGATGGCGAGCGAACGCCACCACGGATGCCCCAAGCCGCTCACCTCCGCGAGCCCACGCTCCTGCACCGCGGCGATCAGCCACGCCCCGAGCCCTCCCAGTGCGAAAAGGGTGACGCCCGACAGCAGCAGCACCGTGCGGGCCGTGCGGCGCGCTTCGCTCATCGATCGCCCGCCTCACCGTCCTCCTCACCGCTGAACACGCTGCCCATGAGGTCGCTGAAGCGGGTGACGCCGTCCAGGTCGGCGCGGCCCACGCGGCTCAGTTCCGCCAGCCCGTGGAGCACGAACTCCATCCAAACGGGCAGCTCGGCCGCATCGAGGTAGGCGTGCCGCGAGCGCACCAGGTCCTCCAGACCCGGCACCTCCTGCACCATCCGGGTGTACATCGCGTCCGGGGCGTCCTGCGGCAGCTCCACCGCATGGTCGTCGAAGTGGGCCACCACTCCGGCATACGGGTCCTGCGCGGTGCGGCCCTTGCCATCGGCCTTGGCCCGCCGGCGGGCCTTCTCCGGATCGGGGAAGAGCTCGAGGAACACGTTGCGCAGGGCCTGCGAGAGCAGGTGACGCGCCACCTTCTCGGCACCCTCCTGCTCCCCTTCATACACCAGCTCGATCTTGCCGTTGATCGCAGGACCCACGGCGAACAGGTCGGCGATGCGCACGGTGGTGCGTTCCTCACCGGTGCGGAGCGCACGGAGCTCGGCCGCGCTGATCGCGCTCTCCAGCGCGCTGATGGTGAGGCGTGCGCTCACGCCGCTCTTGCGGTCCACGTAGTCGCTCTCCCGGGCCTCCAGGGCGATGCGCTCCACGAGCACGCGGATGAGGTCGGGCACGCGCACGCGGCGCACCTGGTCCTGAGGGCTGCGCAGCTCCTGCGCGGTGATGCGCATGCCCAATTCGATGGTGGGCGGGTAGTGCGTGAGGATCTGGCTCTGGATGCGGTCCTTCAGCGGGGTGATGATGGCGCCGCGGTTGGTGTAGTCCTCCGGGTTGGCGGTGAACACGAACTGGATGTCGAGCGGCAGGCGCAGCTTGAAGCCGCGGATCTGTACGTCGCCTTCTTGAAGGATGTTGAAGAGCGCCACCTGGATGCGCGGCTGCAGGTCGGGCAGTTCATTGATGACGAAGATGCCCCGGTGGCTGCGCGGCACCAGGCCGAAGTGGATCACGCGTTCGTCGCTGTAGTCAAGCTTCAGGTTGGCGGCCTTGATGGGGTCGCTGTCGCCGATGAGGTCGGCCACGGTGACATCGGGCGTGGCGAGCTTCTCGGTGTAGCGGTCGTTGCGATGCACCCACGCGATCGGGGTGTTGTCGCCGTGGATGTCGAGCTGGTCCTTCGCGTAGCGCGAGATGGGCGCCAGCGGGTCGTCGTTGACCTCGCTGCCGGCCACCACGGGCATCCACTCGTCCAGCAGCTGCACGAGCGATCGGGCCATGCGCGTCTTGGCCTGCCCGCGCAGGCCGAGCAGGTTGATGCTGTGGCCGGCCAGGATGGCACGCTCCAGCGCCGGCACCACCGTGTGCTCGTAGCCGTGGATGCCCTCGAACAACGGCTGCTTCGTCCGGATCCGGGTGATGAGGTTGGCACGCAGCTCCTCCTTCACGCTGCGCGGGCGGTAGCCGCTCTTCTTCAGTTCGCCGAGGGTGCTTGGATGGCTCATCGTATTGGAATGAGGGCGCATCTTGATGCGCCCGTACGGATCAGGAAGCCTTGCGATCGGTGGTGTGGTCGCGGAACACCATGTCCGCGAGGCCTTGGAGGCCGGTGTAGAAGGCACGGCCCTGGTTGGCCTCGGTGAACCGCTCGATGAACTGCTGCAGGTAGGGGTCCCGGGCGATCATGAAGGTGGTGATGGGGATCCCGGCCTTTCGCGCGCGCACCGCCGCATCGAGCGTGCGGGCCACGATGTACTCGTCGAGCCCGAAGCTGTTCATGTAGTACTCGCCGTCGCGCTTGATGCAGCTGGGCTTGCCGTCCGTGATCATCACGATGCGGCGGTTGCGGACCTTGCGGCGCCTCAGGATGTCCATGGCGAGCTCGAGCCCGGCCACGGTGTTCGTGTGGAAGGGGCCCACCTGCAGGTAGGGCAGGTCCTTCAGGCTCACCTGCCACGCGTCGTTGCCGAACACCACGATGTCGAGCGTGTCCTTCGGATAACGTCGCTTGATGAGCTCGGCGAGGGCCATGGCCACCTTCTTGGCCGGCGTGATGCGGTCCTCGCCGTAGAGGATCATGCTGTGGCTGATGTCGATCATGAGCACGGTGGCGCAGGCGCTCTGGTGCTCGGTCTCGATCACCTCCAGGTCGTCCTCGCTCAGGTGCAGGTCGTCGAGCCCGCGCTGCTGGGCGTTGCGGATGCTGTCGCTCATGGCCACCTGCTCGAGGCGGTCGCCGAAGCGGTAGCTGCGCCGGTCGCTCGTGGGCTCATCGCCCTGGCCTGTGCGGCGCAGCGCGTGGTTCCCGCGGTCCACCTTCTTCAGCTTGCCGAACACCTGGTCGAGCGCGCGCTCCCGGATGAGCTTCTCGGCCTTGCCGGTGAGCGGGGCCTTGCCGCCCTTGGTGGGCCCGCCGATCAGACCGTGCTTGCGCAGGTCGGCCTCGAACTCCTTGCGACCATACTCAGCCGTGTAGAAGCCGTGCTCCTTGTCGAGCTGGTCCATCCAGTCGAGGGCCTCCTCCACATCGCCGCTGGTGTGCGTGAGCAGCTCCAAAAAGAGCGGCAGCAACTTCTCGAAGGGCGAACGGTCGTCCTGCGGCGGGATGTACTTCGAGAAGCGGTGGCCGGGCATGGACAGGGAAACGTCCGTGAGGCGGTGTCGGTTCGGATCAGTGCACGGCGATGGTGCGCACCGCGATGCGCCCATCCGCCGCCAGGATGCGCACCACGTAAGGCCCTCGGGCCCATGTGCGGACATCGAGCACCGCCTCCCGCGCTCCGGCGATCGGAGCAGGGACCGGGACGGCACGACCGGCCATGTCGCTCACCTGCAGGGCGGCGATCACCGCGTCGGACAGGGCCACGGCGAGCCGTTCCGATGCGGGCACCGGGGCGATGCGCACGGGAAGGGCGGCATCGGTCTCCGATAGGCCCACGACCATGGATGCTTCGGTGAGGTAGTTCAGGTACTCATCCACCTGTGTGCCACCGGTGCCGGTGGTGGTCTGCGTCACGCGTTGCGCCACGGGCACCCCGATACCCGACTTCAGGTAGTAGTGGAACTCGAATTCCGCGACCGTGGTGTTGCCCGCGAAGACCACCGTCTCGTTCCGCGTGACACGCACACGCAGTACATCCGGCACGTTCCCCCAGGGGAGTTGCAGGGTCCCGTATCCATCGGCCACGGCGGTCTGGGTCCCCGTGATGGTGCCGTTGAGCCCCGAGATATCCACGTTGGCGCTATAGCTGTCCGTCCAACTGGTGTTGAAGGTGAGCGGGAACTTCAGCTGTTGGAGCGGGTCACCGTACACCGTCCGTCCGAGGCCGGTGACTTCGGTCCCGAGCAGGAAGGCTCCCTGGTTCGTGTATTGTTCGAAGATGAAGGCCAGGCCATCGTTGTCGGAGCAGGTCGTGGCCGCTGGAAAATAGGATGCACCGGGGGCGGTATTGGGCACCACATAGGTGAAGCCCGGGCCGGAGCTCGTCGCAGCGGATGTGAAGTCGTAGGTCTGGTTGGGACCGCTGTTGCCCGGTGGCAGCGCGGCACTGCTCAGGTTCTCAAAGACCTGGCCCGCCACAGGCTGTTGGGTGGCCAGGGTCAGGTTGGGCTGCGCCAGGGCCGCGGAAGCACAGGTGCAGATCGCCACGAGGAGGAATGTCCGGTTCATGCGGCTTCGGTTTGCCCGAAGGTAACCAAGCGCGCGCGCCGGCTCACTCCACCACCAGACGGCGCGTGGCCCGGCCCCCATCGGCGGCGGTGACCTGCACCAGGTAGAAGCCCGGCCGCAGGCCTGCGAGCCCGAGCTCAACGCGTGTGCCCTGGATGCGCCCCGCGCCCGTCGGCACCAGGCGGCCGGCCGCATCGCGCAGCTCCACCGCCACCACCGGGCGTTCGGTGGTGAGCACCACCAGCTCCTTCGCCGGGTTCGGCGCCAGGTTGAAGGACAGCCCTTCGTCCTCCCCGATGCCCACCTCGGTGACATCGAGCCACTCGGTGGCGAGGGTGTTCAGAGAGGGCCCGATGTTGGAGCTGAGGGAGTCAGCGATGATGCGCACCACCGGATGCGCCTTGAAGCGCGTGTGGTAGCTGTAGATCTCCTTCTTCCGCGTGACCGTGACGAGCGTGCCTGCGTTGACCTCGGTGGAGGTGAAGCGCACGCGGATCACCGCCATGCTGGTACCGCCCGGGAGGATCAGCGTGCCCGCTCCGTCCACCACGGCCGTGTAGCTGCCTGTGCGGGTGAACGCCCCCACGCCATCGATGTCGAAGGAGGCCGTGATCGGGCCCGACCAGCTGTCGCCCAGCGTGGCCGGCCAACGGATGTGGTCCGGTCCCTGCGTGAGCGGCGCCGTGTAGCCGAAGCCCAGCAGCGCGGCATCCTCGCCCACCACCGTGAGGGCCGTGCCGCTCATCGCGAAGAAGGTGGTGTCCGTGGCACCGTCCGTCATGGCGATGTTGGCCGTGGGGAACAGCATGCCCGCGTCCGGGTGATCGGCCGGATCGATGTAGGTCCAGGTGCGGGTGCCACCGCTGGTAAGCCCGCTGAAATCGTAGGTCTGGTCGTTGCCCGCAGCGCCGGCGCTCGTGTACGCACCGGTGTTCACGGTGATGGCGTCGCCGATCCCGGGTTGGTTCTCGGACGCCTCGATGACGGGTTGCGCCAGAAGCGGAGCGGCGATGAAGGCCAGGAGGAAGAGGGTCAGGGTGCGCTGCATGGGGATGCCGGAATAGGGTGGCGCAAGGTAGATGCGGTGACCGGTACTTTCGCTGCCCCACGCAACCGTCCGCCCACACCCATGCGCCACAGCGTCAGCGACCTCACCGCGGTGATCCGCGACCGCCGCACCATCTATCCCAAGGACATGAGCGACCGCGTGGTGCAGCGCGACATGGTGGAGCTCATCCTGTCCAACGGCACCTGGGCACCCAACCACGGCATGACCCAACCGTGGCGGTTCACCGTGTTCGCCTCGGATGCGCGCCAACGGCTGTCCGCCTTCATGGGCGAGGAGTACACGCGCATCACTCCGCCGGAGAAGTTCATGCCGCGCAAGCACGAGAACGCCGTGCAACGCCCGCTGCAGGCCAGCGTGGTGGTGGCGCTGGGCATGGCCCGTGATCCGCGCGGCACGATCAGCGAGCTGGAGGAGCAGCTGGCCGTGGCCTGCGCCGTGCAGAACATGCACCTCACGTGCACCGCCTACGGGCTGGGCGGCTTCTGGGGCACCGGTGCGGTGGTCACCGGCGACGGCATGCGGCGCTTCCTGGGCCTGGCCGAGGGCGACCGCTGCATGGGCCTGTTCTACATCGGATACCCCGCTGCGGAATGGCCCAAGGGCTACCGAAAGCCCCTGCCCGATGTGCTGAACTGGATGGAGACGTGAGGACCGGCTCGCCCGCCTTCGTCCGATCCTTTTGGGGACCCAGCGATCGGAAGGTCGCGCTGGTCGATGGCGCGGGGACTGCGGACCCCTCCGGGTATCTTCGCCCCCCTCTCCCGCGTACACACGCCCGCATGCGCGCGCTCCTGCACGTGTCCCTTCTGATGGCCGGCCTCACGGGGCGGGCCCTCGCCGCTGTTCCACCGGGCAGCGACACCCTGCGCACGGACACGCTGACCGCCCTGGTGATGTACGGCGATCGCACCCTCATCGAAGGCGAAGCGCTCACCGACGACCGGCTGGATGCGATGCTCGATTCCCTGTGCGCGCTCACCGACCCGCCGGACGATCTGCTGCGCGACCTGGCGCTCTACAAGCGGATCCGTGGGCTCGAAGAGGGCGGCATCATCCAGCTGATCGACTCCCTGTTCGAGCTGGACACCGTGCCCTACGCGCTGATCAACGAGATCAACCTGTACAGCGCGCAGATGCCCACCCAGGGTGAAGTGGACCGCAGTGGCCTGCTGGCCTGGCTGGACGACCCCACGCACGACATCAGCGGCCTGTACGCCGACTGGAACACGCTGGCCGTGCATGCCTGCACGCCCGCCTCCGCCGTGCACGACAGCGTGCTGCTGCTGCAACTCACCGACCCCGATGCGCATTGCGGCTTCACCCTGCCGGTGAACGGTCCGCTCACCTCGCGGTTCGGCTGGCGCGACGGCCGCCCGCACAACGGCATCGACCTGGACCTGGAGGTGTGGGACAGCGTGCGCACGGCCTTCCCGGGCGTGGTGCGCCATGCCGGTGTGCAGAACGGATACGGCCGCGTGGTGGTGGTGCGCCATTACAACGGATTGGAAACGTATTACGCGCACCTGCACCGCTTCAAGGTGAAGGCCGGCGACGTGGTGGATGCGGGCGAGCTGATCGGCCTGGGCGGAAGCTCCGGTCGCTCCTCGGGCAGCCACCTGCACTTCGAGGTGCGCTTCCGCGGCATGCCGCTGGACCCCGGCCGCATCATCGATCTGTCCAGCGGCACCCTGCAGGCCGACACCCTGGTGATCAAGCGCACACGCCACGCCTACGCCGCCTACCCCAAGGGCACCCACTTCCACACGGTGGCGAAAGGTGACCATCTTTACGCCATCGCCGAGCAATACGGCACATCGATCCAAGCCCTGTGCGACCTGAACGGCATCACCCGGCGCTCCATCCTCCGCGTGGGGCAACAGCTGCTGGTGGCCGAGCGTTCCGCGCGGTGAGCCAGGGGTCTTCAGCCTCCCGCCACCAGCCTCCAGCCTCCGGCCTCCAGCTTCCCGCTTCCAGCCGTCCGCCGCAGGCCTACCGCCTCCAGCCTCCGGCCTCAGGCTTCCGGCCGCCATCCGCATGGTCCCGGTCTTCGCCCCCACCCCTGTTCCTGTTCCTGCTCCTGACCCTGCTCCAGCTGCCGACCAAGGCCCAACAAGGCGTCACCACCTTCGGCATGCAGGTGAAGCCGGTGGTGCCCCTCTCCTTCTTCGACCCGCGTGTGGAGCTGCAGGGGGGGGCCTTGCGCGGAAGCGTGGAGCTCACCGGCGGTTTCGGCTTCGGCATGCAGGTGCGGCACGGGTTCACGCGCATGCTGTCGCTGGAGACCGGCATCCACCAGATCCGCCGCAACTACCGCTGGGAACTGCTGAACGATACGGTGGACATCGCCGGCAGCGGTCGCATCCGCTATGTGGGCTATGAGATCCCCGTGCTCCTGCTGGTCTACATCCGCCTGGGCCAGCGCACCTGGATGAACACCGCCCTGGGCGCGAGCCTGGACATGTACCCCAGCGACGCCATCAACAACACCGACGATGCGCGGGCCTACCTCTTCCGAAGGAACTGGCTGCAGGTGGGCGCGGTGGGCAACATCGGTTTTGAATACCGCACCGAGCGCTCGGGCTACTTCTACTTCGGTGCCACCTACCACCGCGCCTTCGACGACATGGCCGTGGCCGAGCTCACCTACTTCGATGCCAACAGCGTGGGCCGCGCCATCCTCACTGGCCTCAGCGGCAGCTACCTCACCGTGGACCTGCGCTACTTCTTCCACGAGGATCCCCAACGGCGCGCCGAACGCCGCCAGCGGCGGGGCAAGGGGAATTGAGGGGGAAGGTGTATGTGCTCATGGGCACATGGTCACATGCACCAAGGGCCGCCCCGCGAGCGCGAAGCGGCCCTCGGCCGGGATCCAGCGAACCACTACCGCGCCACCTTCACGGCCTTCTTCACCACGAAGCTGTCGTTGAGGTAGAGCGTGCAGTGGTAGGTGCCCGGCGCCAGATCGGTGGTGTTCCAGGCGTGGCTGTAGCTGCCCACCTCGCGCACGGCCTCCTCCAGCACCTCCAGCCGCTTGCCGCTGGCATCGCTCACCTCCAGGCGCGTGCGGCCCGGCGTGGCCACCGTGTAGCGCAGTTGCGTAAGGTCCGCCACCGGGTTGGGAATGATGTACAGGTCGGTGCGTAGGGCGTCGCCTGCCCCTGCGCCTGCACCAGGGCCCATGGTGCGTTGATCGGTGCTGCCGTGAGCGGCGTAGCACGAAGCGAGGTCTTGTTGCATGGCGGCCAGTTGATCCTGCAAGGTGCTGATGGTTGTTTGTTGCTCCTGCATGGCCGCGACCAACAAGGGAATGAACCCGATGTAGTTCACGGTCTTCACCGTCTCATCGGAGATCACTGGGCTGCCCAGAGAGTCCGATCGGCCCAAATAGGTGGCCTCACGCACCAGGTCAGGAACCACTTACTCCACCTCCTGGGCGATGAATCCGCGTTGTAGTCCACCCGGCAGGTCCAATGCGGGATGGGCCACCGTGTCGAAGAGGTAGGTGGTCGGGCGCAGTTGATCGATCAGCCCAAGCGCACCGGTGATGTCCTGCACATCGGTCTTCAGGTCGGCATCAGAGCCCCACTGCATCAGTGTGCAGAACGCCAGTCCAGTGATGTTCACATGTCCGTCGAAATAGCCGGCCCATGTTCCTCCTCCATTATCCATCGTCCGGCCATAGACCCGACGATGGTGGGGTCGTCATCCTCCCGGCAGGCAATGCCGCTCACACCGATGTACTCGGCGTTCAACAAAGGCGCCATGTCCTCGCAGCCGGGATCAGGAAACGCCAGCCCCTGCACTCCGATCTGGTACGTCGACTTGTTCCCCAACGCCCGACCATCAGACCCAACGCGCAAACCACCACCTCGGGCCCAGCCGATCACACCGGTCGTGAACTGTGCTTCC
>JADLBK010000201.1 GCA_020847755.1 Flavobacteriales bacterium
CCCGTTTGTCCCCCTCATTGCTGATGAGCAGGTCGCCATTCGGAAGGAAGGCCAGACCCTCGGGTTTGAAGAAGCGTTCCGAAGGAAGCGGAACGACAGCACGTAGCGCATCGCCGTAGATCGCCAGGAGGCGATCGCTGGCGGACAGCACGTACAGTTCACCGGTGATCGGGTGCACGGCGATGGCGCTGGGATGGAACTGCACGCCGTGATGCGCCAGAGCGGGATGGTCCTTCATGAAAAGGGCCGCTACCTCCGCCGCGTCCAGTGTGCGCCAGAGTTCCGGCACGTGGTCGGCAGACACGCGGTGCACCAGCCGCGCCGTGCTGGAGCCGGTCACCGGTGCTTCCTTGCTCACCATGTAGTGGATATCGCCCACCGCGCAGAGGCCTTCGTAGTTCAGCGCGGGCAGTGGATGCAGCTGTTCTTTCAGCACGTTGCCGGTGCGGCGGTCCAGGTGGTACAACTTCCCATCGCTGCGCAGCACGGTGATCACATCGCCTTGCACCGCGATGTCCTCGAAATCGCCCACATCGGTGAAGCGGTATACCGTGCTGATCGCTTCGGTGCGCAGGTCATATTCGAAGACCACGCCCAGTTCATCCTGCACGCACAGCACGGTATGCGGGCTGCTGATGGCGATGCCGGAGATCTCGCGCAACAGCGCGGGAAGTTCGTGCACGCTGTCCGGTGCCAGCAGGTCGTAACCGCTTTCGGGCAGACTTGTAGCGGCAAGTTCCTGCAGGGACCACTTGTTGGTCGCCAGCAGCGCATCGGGGGTGAACTTGCGGCCGGTGGTGGTGAAAAAGACGTTCTGCTCCACGCCGTTCAGCACTACTTCAGCTTTCAGGAAGGCAGTGTCCTTGGTGACGATCAGCGAGACCTCATCCACCAACCAGCCCGCGTACCTCTTCTCCAGTGAACGCTGGATGCGTGTCAGCACTTCAGCCTCGAGCGTGACCTCGCGCTCTTCATACATGACCTGGCCGTTGCGAAAGGCCACCTCCACCTGCTGGCCATTGCAGAGATATTCCACCTCCACCAGGTCGAACTCGGCGCGCTGGACCTTCAGGATGTCCGCCCCGGGACAGCGTTCGTGGACGGCGCGCGCGTACGAGCGATCATCGGCGGCAGGTTGTGCGGCAACGGCCCCGGCAAGGATCGTTGCGGCAAGGGCGAAGAGCACATGAGGGCGTTCCATGATCAGCTCGAGGGATGTGTTGGACGTCATGCTGGATGCGATCCGGATCGAACAATGAAGCACTGTGGATCAGTCCTGCACCTTCTGCAATTGCTTGCCCTCGGCGCTGTAGGCCACCTTCCACTCGGGCTGGCCCTTCAGCTTTAGCTCCACCACGTAGGAGACGGTGCCATCCACGGTGATGCGCTCCGTATCATCGATGCGGTAACCGGGGAACTCCGCTTGAACGGCACTTGCGACCGCGGCGGGCAGGTCGCTGACGGATATCTCCTCCTCGTGCCGGAGCAATTTGCCCGAGGCATCGTACCAGGCCTCATGATCGGTGAAGAGCAGACCGGTCTCGAATTCCACCTTGTATTGCGTGCCCTTCAGGTCCCAGTCCACATCCATGGCGTTGGGGAAGGCTTTGGCGAACGCGGCCTGCACGGGAGCGGGCACTTGTGACGCCAGCAGGTCCTGGGCACTGGCGGAAAGACTGAACAGAGCGGTGGAAGCGGCGATCGCGAGGCCCAGCGTACGGGCCGAACTACGGGCGTTCTTCATGGTGTATCGTATTTGATGCACCAAAGGGACGATGGCGATCTGGAAAGAAATGGGAAAGGGCGCCCGCCTGTTCGTTGTTCATCCCCATCCCTGATCCGGCCTGCGCGCCGGGGCATCCACGCGCATGCACTTGCTGCGGCTGGCATGTCCGGCCATGAGGGTGACGTTGCGTGCGGGCATCCTGAAGGCCTCAGCGGGAAAGTCGATCAGCGCATCGTTCGCCTTGCCGTCCACAGGCGGGGCGGCGAGCCGGATGCGTAGTGCTTCGCTGCGCGCCCACCTGCGGCCCGTTCCGAACCAGGCTGGACCCGTAGGGTGAACAGCAGCTGCTCGGGCGCTTCCTTCAACCGGACGGGCAGGGCTACAAGGTGCGGGACCGACCACAGCGGAACATCATCATCCACTAAAGTCCCCTCACTTCCAAGACATGCTCCCCATCGAACCGATACACGATACGCAGGCCGTTCAGGTCCGCGATGGCCTTTGCGATGGCAAGGCCCAGGCCGGTGCCACCATCGGCGGTGGTCTCCTTCTGGAAGCGGCCGAAGATGCGCGTCGCATCCACCGGTCGGTCCGCACCGGTATTGCGGATGGTGAGCGAATGGGCATCAACGGTCGCCCGCACACTGCCGCCCGGCACGTTGTGCACGATGGCGTTCTTCACCAGGTTGGCGAGGAGGATGCGACCGAGGACGGGGTCCATGGAGCGTTCCAGGTCGCCGGTCACCTCCAGCTTCATGCTCACCTCACGGTGTGCGGCCAGATCGGCAAGCTCCTCCATCACCTCCCGCATCAGTGCGGCGAAGGAGATGCGTTGCGCATCAGGGAACTGCCGGTTCTCGATGCGGGCGAGCAACAGCAAGGACTTATTGAGCCGGGTGAGCCGTTCCAGCAGTGCAAGCACCTCGCCCAGCACGGCCATGCGTTCCTCCTCGCTGCCCTGTTGTTCGGCGAGCAGTTCCAGCTTGTTGATGGCGATGGCCAGCGGGGTCTGCAGCTCGTGCGCGGCGTTCTCGGTGAAGGCGCGCTGGTTCTCGTAGGTATCCGTGGCGTGGTGCACCAGTGCGTTCGCCGCCGTCTTCAGTTCCTTGAACTCGCTGATGGCGGTGGGTACGTCCGCCAGGGCGCGTCCAGAGCCCAGCCGGAAGGTCTTGAGCTGCGCAAGGATCGCATGGAAGGGCCGCCACACGCGGCTCAACACCACGTTGTTCACGATGATGATGGTGAGCAGCAGGGTGAAGTACAGGCCGATCAGGGCGATCAGGATGTCCTCCACCAGGTCATCCTCTTCCACGGTGCTGGTATACACCTGCATGCGATAGAACTCGCCCTTGTGTTTGAACACCTTCGTCATCAAGCGCACGGGTTCCACCTTGCCCTCGCTGGGCACGTAGAGCAGGGTGTCGCGGTACACCGTTCTGGTCTTGGCCGCAGCCGGCTCTATGGCGAAACCGTGCAGACCGAGATCGTGCACGTGCAGCAGGGTGCTGTCCTGCTGCAGCCGGTAACGGATGATCTCCTCCTGGTCCTCCAGCCCCTCATCGATGCTGTCCACAACAGCGTGGCGCACCACGAAGAAGAAGGCGACCGCCCAGGCCGCCAGCACCAGCAGCAGCACCATGGAGAGGTGCAGCAGCGAGCGGTTCAGCAGCCTCATGCCTCCACCAGTTTGTAGCCGATGCCATACACC
>JADLBK010000202.1 GCA_020847755.1 Flavobacteriales bacterium
CCGGGCCGGGCCGTTCTGCAGCACCGAGGCCAGGCTTCCGGTGGCGAACACGCTGCCGTTCTTCCGCAGGGTGTAGGTGTAGCCCGTGAGCGGTTCGTTGAAGAGGTCCGCCTCCTGCAGCGTGTTGTCCGCGAAGCTGGCGGTGAAGATGCCCGCAGCACAGTTGGTGGCGGACACGGTGAGCGTGAACAGGTTCCCTGTGGAACCGATCGCCGTGAAGCTGCCCAGGTTCTGCATGGGGCTGCTGTCGAAGCAGCCTCCAGCGTCCGTCACCGTCGCGGTGGCACCCACCAGGGAGGTGAAGTTGCCCATCGTTTCGTCCAGGAACAGCGGGGACGCTCCGATGCCATGGACCTGGATCGACACATCGGTGCCGGAGATGTTGACCGAATAGGGTGGCGTGCCTCCGGTCCAATGCACGGCCCCGACCACTTTGGCAACGCCGGTGACCTCGCAGACCGGCGTCAGGTGGGCCCAGGTGATCGAACACTGCGACCGGGCTGTGGCGCTCATGAAGAGCCCGCCGAGAAGGAGGAGCGTGTTCAGTCGTGGCATGGTCGCTTCAAGCATTTCCGTCCGGACCGACCGGACCACCTGTTCTAGACGCAGCCCCTCGGCGGGGTTGCCCGTGGGCCTGTTCCGGCATCATCGTTGCAGCTGCGCGCGGCAGGTCGCCCCAGAGTCCGCAATTTCGCCCCTCGTTCCCATCCCCCACACCTCCGCCGGGCTTCGGCGCACCACGCATGGCCAAGATCCTGATCATCGACGACGAGAAGGCGATCCGCGCCGCACTGAAGGACATCCTGGAACACGAGAAACACGCCGTGGAGGAGGCCGAGGACGGGGCCGCGGGCCTCGACAAGGTGAAGAAGGGCCGCTTCGACCTGGTGCTCTGCGACATCAAGATGCCCAAGATGGACGGCCTGGAGCTGCTGGAGAAGCTGCAGGCCCACGATCCCGACCTGCCCGTGGTGATGATCAGCGGCCACGGCACCATCGACACCGCGGTGGACGCCCTCAAGAAGGGCGCCTTCGACTTCATCCAGAAACCGCCCGACATCAACCGCATCCTGGTGAGCGTGCGCAATGCCCTGGACCGCAACAGCCTGGTGCAGGAGACCAAAATTCTGCGCACCAAGGTGGGCAAGGCCAAGGGCAACGGTGTGCAGATGGTGGGCGAGAGCCGGGCCCTGCAGGGCATCCGTGAGATGATCGACAAGGTGGCCCCCAGCGATGCGCGCGTGCTGATCACCGGCGGCAACGGGGCCGGCAAGGAGGGGGTGGCCCGGATGATCCATCAGAAGAGCGGCCGTGCGGAAGGCCCCTACATCGAGGTGAACTGCGCGGCCATCCCCGGTGAACTGATCGAGAGCGAGCTCTTCGGCCACATGAAAGGCAGTTTCACCAGCGCCATCAAGGACCGCAAGGGCAAGTTCGAACTGGCGCACGGCGGCACCCTCTTCCTGGACGAGATCGGCGACATGGCGCTGGCCGCACAGGCCAAGGTGCTGCGCGCCCTGCAGGAAGGCCGCATCACCCCGGTGGGCGGCGACAAGGACGTGCAGGTGGACGTGCGCGTGATCGCCGCCACCAACAAGGACCTGAAGAAGGAGATCGCCGAGGGCCGCTTCCGCGAGGACCTCTTCCATCGCCTCAGCGTGATCCCCATCCATGTGCCCAGCCTCGGTGAACGCCTGGAGGACATCCCCCTGCTCGCCGACCACTTCATCCAGCAGGTCTGCACCGAACAGGGCATCGCCCCCAAGAAGATCGCCGACAAGGCCGTCAAGGAGCTGCAGAAGCTGCCCTGGACCGGCAACGTGCGCGAACTGCGCAACGTGATCGAGCGCCTGGTGATCCTCTCCGGCAGGGAGATCTCCGAGGCCGACGTGAAGGCCTACGCCACGCCGCGCGGCTGAGCACCGCCGGCCAGGCGCCCCCACCACAAGCGCCCCGGCCGGGGGACCCACGACGGAAGTGAGCCGACGGAGACCCGGGGTCACTTCAACCGGTTGAACCACAAGCTCTTCATGCAGACCCTGGCGGCCCGGACCCGTTCAGGCCCCCGGGCGGACTTCGGCGGCCGATGGCCCGTCGGATCCGGCCGTTGCCCGTCGCCGCTCCACCCCGCGCACGGATCACCCCTCCGACACCGTTCACCGGCAACAGCCCCCAGGCCATGCACCGTCGGACGTTGATAGTCCCCCTTTCGTCGGATCCCGGCTCCCGGTCCTCGCGGGCTAACGTTGCACAGGCAACCTCCCGCCGGCCCGACCGTCTTCCGTACGGACCTGCCTTGGGAAGAAGGCGCCACACCCTATAACCCGATCGCCATGGAACCGATCATCAACGCCGTCATGAGCGTGCACGATGCGCTCTACGCCAGCATGGGCGACACCATGTACTATGTCCTCATCTTCTTCGGCATCATCGCCTTGGTGGCCCAGTGGAAGCTCTATGAGAAGGCCGGCCAGCCCGGCTATGCGGCCATCGTGCCCATCTGGAACTTCATCGTCTTCCTGAAGATCGTGGGTCGGCCGGCCAGCCACCTGTGGCTCTTCTTCATCCCCATCTACGGCCAGCTCTACATGCTGCCCAAGGTGTGGATCGAGGTGGCCGAAAGCTTCGGCAAGACCTCCTTCCTGGACCATGTGCTGGTGATCCTGCTCAACGGCCTGTACATCCTGAACCTGGGCCTGAGCTACGAGACCCGCTACATGGGCCCGGTCTACGGACGACCCGCACCCGCCCCCAGCCGCCCTCTCGGGCCACGGCCTAGCCTCGCCTAAGGCGGGTCGCAAGGCGTGGGACAGGCCTGACGGCCTTGCGAAGGACGTGGCGGCATGACCGCCTGACCGCGATCATCGAAGGGTGGTCCTGGTCGTTCCTGGCCTCACCCCAATAGCTCCGCTGCCTTCTTCAATGCCTCGGCCATGCCGCCGGGCTCCTTGCCGCCGGCCGTGGCGAAGTCGGGCTGCCCCCCGCCACCGCCCTTGATCAGCGGACCGATCTGCTTGATGATGTCAACCGCTTTGAGGCCGGTTGATTCGAGCGCCTGCTTGCCCAGAGAGACGGCGAGCAAGGGTTTGCCATCGATCACGGAGCCAGCAACGAAGGCCAGATCACTGTGTTGCTCGCGCAGGGCGAAGCCGAGATCCTTCAGGCCCTGGGCATCAAGGTCGAGCTGCTCCACGAGCACTTTCACCCCTTTCGCATTGGCCTTCGCCTTGGCGGGAATGGATGAGGCCAGGCGCTTCACTTTCTCTTTCGCTGCCTTTTCCAACTCCTTCGTAAGCGCCGTGATCTGCTCGGCCAATTTCTGCACGGCGGCCACCACATCGGTGGGGTTCTTCAGCAGCGCCTCGATGGCTTCCAGTTTGGCGAGCTTCTCGTTGATCATGCGCTCGGCTTCCACGCTGGTGATGGCCTCGATGCGGCGGATGCCCGCGGCCAGCGCGCTCTCGCTCACGATGCGGAAGGGGCCGATGACACCCGTGCGCGGCACGTGCGTTCCGCCGCAGAGCTCCACGCTCGGACCGAACTTCACCACGCGCACGTTCTCGCCGTACTTCTCGCCGAAGAGCGCCATGGCCCCCATGGCCTTCGCCTCGGCGATGGGCATGTTGCGCTTGTCCTCGAACACGATGTCGTCGGTGATCATGGCGTTCACCTCACGCTCAATGGTGGCCAGCTCCTCGGCCGAGACCTTGGCGAAGTGGCTGATGTCGAAGCGCAGGCGGTCGGGCGCGACCAGCGAGCCCTTCTGCTCCACGTGCGTGCCCAGGTGCTTGCGCAGGGCGTGGTGCAGCAGGTGCGTGGCGGTGTGGTTGCGCGCGGTGAGGCCGCGGCGCTGCGTGTTCACCTGCGCGGTGACCGGTTTCTCCACGTCCATCGGCAGCTCCTTGGTGAAGTGTACGATCAGCTGGTTCTCGCGCTTGGTGTCGATCACTTCAACCTGATCGGCGCCCTGGATGAGCCAGCCCTGGTCGCCCACCTGGCCGCCGCCCTCCGCATAGAAGGGTGTGCGGTCGAGCACGAGCTGGAACTGGTCGCCGCCCTTGCCGGAGACCTTGCGGTAGCGCAGGATGCGGGCCTCGGTGCTCAGTTCATCATAGCCGATGAAGGCGGTCTCCCCTTTGCCGAGCTCCACCCAGTCACCCGTGGTGATGGCCGTGGCAGCGCGCGAGCGTTCCTTCTGCTTCTGCAGCTCGGACTCGAAGCCCTTCATGTCCACATCGATCTTCTTCTCGCGAAGCATGAGCTGCGTGAGGTCGATGGGGAAGCCGTAGGTGTCGAAGAGTTCGAAAGCCTTATCCCCAGAAAGTGTGCCGCGGACATGATCGCTGAAAGGAAGATCGGGGACCAGTAACATCTCCCTTACGAGATTCTCCAAGCGCTCAGTGCCCAATGCGAGTGTCCGAAGAAAGGATCTTTCCTCCTCATTGATCACATTCTCTATTAAGTTCTGTTGTTTGCGCAGTTCGGGGAACTGGTCACCCATTTCCTTGACGAGGGTGGGTACCAATGTGAACATGAAGGGCTCGTTGAAGCCAAGGAAGCTGTAGCCGTATCGCACGGCGCGGCGCAGGATCCGACGGATCACATAACCCGCGCCGGTGTTGCTCGGCAGCTGGCCATCGGCGACGGCGAAGGAGATCGCGCGCAGGTGGTCGGCGATCACGCGCATGGCAACATCATCCTCTCGAGCAACCAAGCTCTTCAGGACATTGCTCATTTGGTCCTTCTCGGATTCTCCGGGGTTTCGAACTGGATGCGACTCGGATAGGCCGTATTCCTTACCACAACGCTTCGCGATCGCCTGGATCAACGGCTGGAACACGTCGGTGTCGTAGTTGCTGCGCTTGCCTTGCAGCACCATGCACAGGCGCTCGAAGCCCATGCCGGTGTCCACGTGCTGGGCAGGCAGCTCCACGAGCGAGCCGTCGGCCTTGCGCTCGAACTGCATGAACACGTTGTTCCAGATCTCGATCACCTGCGGATGGTCGTTGTTCACCAGCTCGCGGCCGGGCTTCTGGGCCTTTTCCTCGGCGGTGCGCACATCCACGTGGATCTCGGTGCACGGCCCGCAGGGACCCGTATCGCCCATCTCCCAGAAGTTGTCCTTGCGGCTGAAGGGCAGGATCCGGTCCTCGGGCAGGTACTGCTTCCAGAGGTCGCGCGTCTCCTCGTCGGCGGGCAGGCCATCTTTCTCATCGCCGCCGAAGTAGGTGACGTAGATGTCCGCCGTGTTGATCTTGTATTCATCGACCAATAGTTCCCACGCCCACTGGATCGCCTCTTTCTTGAAGTAGTCGCCGAAGCTCCAGTTGCCGAGCATCTCGAACATCGTATGGTGGTACGTGTCGATGCCCACCTCCTCCAGGTCGTTGTGCTTGCCGGATACGCGCAGGCACTTCTGGGTGTCGGCGATGCGCCTGTGCTTGGCCTCGCGGTTGCCGAGGAAGAGGTCCTTGAACTGGTTCATGCCCGCGTTGGTGAACATCAACGTGGGGTCGTCCTTCACGACCATGGGCGCGCTGGGCACGATGGCGTGGCCGTGCCGGGCGAAATGGTCGAGGAACTTCTGGCGGATCTGCTGGCTGGTGAGCATGGCGGGGCGAAAGCGGCCGCAAAGGTCGCACTTGGGCCGGACAGGGCGGATCCACGGGATCGATGTCCTGTGTATTTTCACGCCCCCCATGCCCGAGCACAAGTACCGGTTCAACCCGCAGACGCTCAACTTCGAGCGCATCCGGCTGACGGCCTGGCAGAAGGTGCGGCGGGTGGCGCTGGCACTGACGCCCGGCCTGCTGGTGGGCATGCTGGGCATCTTCCTGGTGTACCAGTTCGTGGACAGCCCCAAGGAGGCCCTGCTGAAGCGGGAGAACCAGCAGCTGCTGACCCAGTACGAACTGCTGAACAGGCAACTGAGCGAGGTGGAGGAGGTGCTTCGGGACGTGCGGCGGCGGGACGACAACATCTACCGGGTGATCTTCGAGGCCGACCCCCTGCCGGAGAGCATGCGGCAGGCCGGCAGCGGAGGGGTGAACCGCTACCGCGACCTGGCGGGCTTCGCGGGCAGCGAGGTGGTGGTGGGCACCCGCAAGCGGCTGGACGCCCTCACCCGCCAGCTGATCGTGCAGAGCGAGAGCCTGGATGATGTGGCCGCCCTCGCCCTCCGCAAGAAGGAGCTGCTGGCCAGCATCCCCGCCGTGCAGCCCATCAGCAACGAGGACCTCACCATGATCAGCAGCGGCTTCGGCGAGCGCCTGCACCCCATCCACAAGATCGCCAAGTTCCACGCGGGCATGGACTTCACCGCACCGGTGGGCACCGAGATCTACGCCACCGGCGATGGCCGGGTGGAGTTCGCCGACTACGCCACCAACGGCTACGGCATCCACGTGGTGATCGACCACGGCTTCGACTACAAGACGCTGTACGGGCACCTGAGCACCCTGAAGGTGCGGCCCGGCCAGCAGGTGAAGCGCGGAGACCCCATCGGCCTGGTGGGCAACACCGGCCTGAGCGCAGGTCCCCACCTGCACTACGAGGTGCACAAGGGCGGCGCGCCGGTGGACCCCGCCAACTACTTCTTCAACGACCTGACGCCGGAGGAATACGCCCGTGTGCTGGAGATCTCGCGCAACGCCGGGCAATCGCTGGATTGATCACCATGCCGTACAAGGAGCGAACGATCGGGAAGCTGTACTGGACCATCGGGGAGGTGGCCGTGGAACTGGGGGTGAACACCTCGCTGATCCGCTACTGGGAGAAGGAGTTCGGCACGCTGCGGCCCCGCCGCAACGGCAAGGGCGACCGCCTCTACACCCACAAGGACATTGACCAACTGCGGCGCATCCACCACCTGGTGAAGGAGCAGGGCTTCACCCTCAACGGGGCCAAGGAGAAGCTGCGCGCCGCCGACGCCGCGCCCGATCGCCTCGCCGAGGTGCGCGAGCGCCTGCTGACCGTGCGTGGGGCCCTGGTGGAACTGCGCGAGCGGATCAATGAGGCCGTGACGGCCTGAACCTGATGCCCATCAGAGGAACAAACCCGGCGCCAGGTAGTTCCGCACGTAATCCGTGATGCCGTCCTCCAAGCTGGTGAAGGGCTGCGTGAAGCCCGCCCGCACCAGCTTGCCCATCCGCGCCTCCGTGAAGTACTGGTAGCGGTCGCGGATGTCGGCCGGGGTGTCGATGAACGCGATCCGCTCCTCGCGGCCCATGGCCCGGAAGGTGGCCCGCGCCAGGTCCAGGAAGGTGCGCGCCCGGCCGCTGCCCAGGTTGTAGAGCCCGCTGTGCCGGCGGTCCTCCATCAGGAACCGGCACACCGCGCACACGTCCTTGACGTACACGAAATCGCGCAGCTGCTCGCCATCCCGGTACTCGGGCCGGTGGCTGCGGAACAGCTTCATGCCGCCGGTGGCCGTGATCTGGCCGTGGGCATGGAAGACCACACTGGCCATGCGGCCCTTGTGATACTCGTTGGGGCCGTACACGTTGAAGAACTTCAGCCCGGCCCAGAAGTAGGGCTTGCGCTCCTGGGCCAGGGCCCATTTGTCGAAGTCGTTCTTGCTCTCCCCGTAAGGGTTCAACGGGTGCAGCCGGGCCGGCAGGGTGTCGTCCACGTCGTCGTAGCCCAAGGCGCCGTCGCCGTACGTGGCCGCGGAGCTGGCGTACACCAGGGGGATCCCGTGCTTCACACAGGCCTCCCACATGCGCTGGCTGTAGTGCAGGTTCAACCGGTCGAAGATGGAGCGGTCGAACTCCGTGGTGTCCGTGCGGGCGCCCAGGTGGAAGATGAACTGCACGGAGCGGTGGTTCTCCTCCAGCCAGGGGAAGAACCGATCCCGATCCACCTTGGCGGTGAGCGCCTTGCCGGCCAGGTTGGGCGCCTTGTCCGCGCGGCTGAATTCGTCCACCGCCACGATGTCCTGCCAGCCCGCGCGCAGCAGGTCGCCCACCAGCGCGCTGCCGATGAAGCCCGCCGCCCCCGTCACCACGATCATGGCGGCAAAGTAACGCACGCCCGCCCCGGCCGCTGCTCGTTACCTTCGCCGGGCATCGAACATTCGGGTGCCCTCCGGCATTCCTCGCGCATGCCCCTCGTGCACATCACCCGCCGCGAACGCTTCAGCGCCAGCCACCGCCTGGCCCGGCCCGATTGGAGCCTGGAGAAGAACCTGCAGGTCTTCGGCAAATGCGCCAACCCCAACGGCCACGGCCACAACTACGACCTGTGGGTGACCGTGAAGGGCGAGCCCGATCCGGAGACCAGCTTCGTCATCGACCTCAGCCTGCTGGGCCGCATCATCAAGGACCGCGTGATCCAGTACGTCGACCACCGCAACCTCGATGTGGACGTGCCCTTCATGCAAGGGCGCTACAGCAGCACGGAGAACCTGGCCATCGCCATCTGGGAGCAGCTGGAGGCGCCCATCCGGGAGGCCGGTGCCTCGCTCCACTGTGTGAAGCTGCAGGAGACCGAGAACAACCACGTGGAATACCATGGCGCGTAAACCCGCACCCAAGGCCTCCCGCAAGCGCACCGCCGCCCCCGACGGGGAGCACGAGCCCCAGGGCGAAGGCTACGAGCGCATCGACCTCTACGACGCCAAGGGCATCCGCCGCATCAGCGGCCACTACGGCGACATCCTGAAGGCCATCGGCGAGGACCCCCGGCGCGAAGGGCTGAAAAAGACCCCGGAGCGCGTGGCCAAGGCGCTGCAGTACCTCACCCACGGCTACGACCTGGACCCGGCGGCCATCCTGCGCAGCGCCATGTTCACCGAGGCGTACAGCCAGATGGTGCTGGTGAAGGACATCGAGGTGTACAGCATGTGCGAGCACCACATGCTGCCCTTCTTCGGCAAGGCCCACGTGGCCTACATCCCCGACGGGCGCATCACCGGCCTCAGCAAGATCCCCCGCGTGGTCGACGCCTTCGCCCGCCGCCTGCAGGTGCAGGAGCGCCTCACCGACCAGATCCGCGACTGCCTGCACGAGACCCTCCGCCCCCTCGGGGTGGCCGTGGTGCTGGAGTGCGCCCACCTGTGCATGCAGATGCGCGGCATCCAGAAACAGAACTCGGTGACCACCACATCGGCCTTCACCGGTATCTTTCTCACCGATCACCGCACCCGCGAGGAGTTCATCAAGCTCACCAGCGCCAATCTCCACTGACCATGGAACAGAACAGCTTCAACCCGCCCCTCATCGGCACCACCGATGTCGCCAGCGTGCGCACCTTCCTGGCCAACGTGTTCAGCTACATGGCCCTCGCCCTGGTGATCAGCGGCGTGATGGCCTGGTGGTTCGGCACCGACCCGGCCCTCTTCCAGCTGCTCTTCGACCCCGCCACCGGACGGCAGACCTTCCTGGGCTGGGTGGTGCTGCTGGCGCCCCTGGGCCTGGTGCTGCTGATGGGCGGCCTGGTGCAGCGCATGAGCGGCATGGCCCTGCTGCTCACCTTCCTGGCCTTCAGCACCATCATGGGCATCAGCCTCAGCTACATCTTCCTCATCTACGCCATGTCGGCCATCGTCAACGTCTTCTTCCTGTCCGCCGCGGTGTTCGGGGTGATGGCCGTGGCCGGCTACACCACCCGCACCGACCTCACCAAGCTGGGCAGCATCCTCATGATCGGCCTCATCGGCATCGTCATCGCCTCGCTCGTGAACTTCTGGTTGGAGAGCAGCACGCTGGACTACGTGGTGAGCATCATCGGCGTGGTGGTGTTCACGGGCCTCACGGCCTACGATGTGCAGAAGCTCAAGCGCATGGGCGAGGTGGTGGCCACCGGCACCGAGGCCGCGCAGAAGATGGCCCTGATGGGCGCCCTCAGCCTCTACCTCGACTTCATCAACCTGTTCCTGATGCTGCTGCGCCTGTTCGGTGGCCGCAGGGATTGATCCGCCTCCCACACAACCGCACCTGCATGACCGCCACCGTATTCCCCGGCCAGGGCAGCCAGTTCCCCGGCATGGGCAGGGACCTGTACGACGCCGACAGCAACGCGCGCATCTGGTTCGAGCACGCCAACGACATCCTGGGCTTCAAGCTCACCGACGTGATGTTCAGCGGCACGGAGTCCGACCTGAAGCGCACCAACGTGACCCAGCCCGCCATCTTCCTGCATAGCGTGGTGAAGGCCAAGGTGATGGGCGATGCGTTCCGGCCGGCCATGGTGGCGGGCCACAGCCTGGGCGAGTTCAGCGCGCTGGTGGCCGCCGGGGCCATGGAGTTCGCGGACGGCATGAAGCTGGTGGCCGCGCGCGCCAACGCCATGCAGAAGGCCTGCGAGCTGCAGCCCAGCACCATGGCCGCCATCCTGGGCCTGGAGGACGCGAAGGTGGAGGAGGTGTGCAGGACCATCCCCGGCGTGGTGGTGCCCGCCAATTACAACTGTCCCGGCCAGCTGGTGATCAGCGGTACCATCGACGCGGTGAACGCCGCCTGCGAGGCCCTGAAGGCCGCCGGCGCCAAACGCGCCCTCGTACTGCAGGTGGGCGGCGCCTTCCACAGCCCGCTGATGGAGCCCGCCCGCGTGGAACTGGAGACCGCCATCGCCTACACCCCCATCGTGAACCCGCGCTGCCCGGTGTACCAGAACGTGGACGCCCGGCCCCACACCGACCCCGCCCGCATCAAGGCCAACCTCATCGCCCAGCTCACCGCCCCTGTCCGTTGGACCCAAACGATGCAGCACATGCTCGCCGAGGGCTGCACCAAGGTGGTGGAGGTGGGCCCCGGCAACGTGTTGCAAGGGCTCTTCAAGAAAGTGAGCAAGGAGGTGGAGACCGTTGCGGGCTAGGCAGCGTGACCGGGTGCTTCGGCGTCTCATTCGAAAGGGAACAGATCATGCCGTTTCGCCCCGCCCTCTGCTCCATCATGATGATTTGCCCTGGTGTCGGGGCACGGGCTCAGCAGCCTCTTCTTCAATGGGCAGACGCCCCTCAATGGAGCGTGGCATGGTACATCATGGGCCAGCCCATCGGGACGAACGCATGCTATAGCACGGGAGAGCAGGTGGTGTGCGGCGAGAGCTACAACGTGGTCGAGGGTCTATTCGGTGCCGGACCAGGCTATTACCGGAATGAAGGGCAGAGGACCTTCGTCCGTTCCTCTTCGGATTGCGCGCTACCTGAACGGCTCATGTATGACTATGGCCTCGGGGTCGGCGATTCGACCTATGTAGGATGGCACATGACCAGCGACGGAATGGACACCGCTCTAGCGATACTCGAGAGCGTTGATACCATCGCGCACCTGGGGGCATTGCGCCGCAGGTTCAACATGCTCGTTGACCGTTGCCCATCGCCATGGGAAGAGCCCTTGCTCACGCCAATGGCCTGGGTCGAGGGCATCGGCAGCACCATCCATCCATTCTACCCGCTCATCTGCCTGTGCGACTTCTGCGAGACCAGCACCGGCCTTCTTTGCGCGGATAGCCTCGGCATCGCCGTCTATCGGTCCATTGCAGGCGTGAGCTGCGCGCAAACCATCTCAGTGGATGAGCTCGATGGCCGACCATCTGCCTTGCTAGTCAGGCGAAGCGCTGGTGGATTGGAGATCCTCATCCCCGACGGCGCATCAGACGGTATGCTCTCGGTGGCGGATGCCGCCGGCCGCCTGCTCGTTGAGCAACGGATCGGCGCCGGTCAGAGATCCGCAGTCATCGAAGACGGCAATGCAGGTCTACTCCTCGTCCATTTGCACAGGAGCGATGGCAAGCGGTGGGTGGCCAAATGGGCGCCAGTGCCCCAATGATCACAGCCCTGCGTTGAGCAGCTTCCCGCTGTTCACCAGCTTGTGCAGGTAGGGCTCCGCGAGGGTGTCGCGCAGGGCGTGCACATGGTCCATGCGGTGGCAATCGCTGCCGATGAGCTCGTACCAGCCACGGTCGATGAACTTCTCCGCCTGCTTGCGCACCGAGGGCCCGTATCCGCCCATGAGGGCGATGGTGTTGAGCTGGAAGAGCACGCCGCGTTCCTTGAGCTGCTCGCAGCGCGAGAGGTCCTGGTTCCAGAAGCCGTAGCGCTCCGGGTGGGCCAGCACCGGCCGGTAGCCCTGCGTCTGCATGGCGAAGACGAGCTGCAGCAGGATCGTCGGCTCGCTCATGAAGGGCAGCTCGAACAGCAGCAGGTCCTGCCCGAAGGTGAGCACCTGCCGCAGCATCACCTTCTGCTCCAGCTCGTGGTCCAGGTAGTACTCGGCCGCCGCCTCCACGGTGATGTCCAGGCCCTGGGCCGCCACCTCCCGCCGCAGCTTGTCCAGCCCGCCCAGGATGATCGCCGGGGTGTTGCGGTAGCCGTCGCTCATCACGTGCGGGGTGGTGATCACCTTGGTGAACCCGAGCTCCCGCATGGCGTGCAACAGTTCCATCGCCGCCTCCAACGTGGGCGCCCCGTCGTCGATGCCGGGGATGAAGTGGCTGTGCACATCGCACCTCAACGCGGCCAGGTCCACCGGAGCCAGCTGCGGGGCCTTGCGGCCGAAGAGCGAGGAGAACAGGCTCATGGGGTGCGAGGGTGGAGTGGTGCGAGGGTGCTACGGTGCGGGCACGTGTCCGTTGGATCTCCGGTGAGGAGAGCAGGCGAAGCCTCACGCAGAGGGGCAGAAGACGCTGAGCGGATCAACACGAATGCGGTTCGAGGGTGGAGCGGTGCGAGGGTGGAGCGGTGCGCAGGTGCTAGGGTGCGAGGGCGTCGGTGTCCCTCATCGCCCGGCGTAGTGGTCCGCGTAGTACTGCTGGTAGGCCCCACTGGTCACGTGGTCCAGCCACTCGGTGTTGGCCAGGTACCAATCCACCGTGCGCTCCAGCCCTTCCTCGAAGGTGATGCTCGGCGTCCAACCCAGATCACGCTCGATCTTGGAGGCATCGATGGCGTAGCGCAGGTCGTGCCCGGCGCGGTCGGTGACGTAGGTGATCAGCTTCGCGCTCTCCCCCTCCACCCTGCCGAGCTGTCGGTCCATCACGGCGCACAGCAGGTGCACCAGGTCGATGTTCTTCCACTCGTTGTGGCCGCCGATGTTGTAGGTCTCACCGTTCCTGCCGGTGTGGAAGATGGTGTCGATCGCGGCGGCATGGTCCTCCACCCACAACCAGTCGCGAACGTTCTCACCCTTGCCGTACACGGGCAACGGCTTGTTGTTGCGGATGTTGTTGATCATGAGCGGGATCAACTTCTCCGGGAAGTGATGGCTGCCGTAGTTGTTGCTGCAGTTGCTCACCACGAAGGGCAGCTTGTACGTGTTGCC
>JADLBK010000203.1 GCA_020847755.1 Flavobacteriales bacterium
ATCGTGGTGTGGCTGCGCATGCCCAGCGAACGGAAGTGCCTTGAACCAGAGGATCTGAAGCCGCTGCTGGGCAAGCCGAACGTGCGCGTGGTGGATGTGCGCAGCCCCGAGGAGTACGCCAGCGGACACCTGCCCGAGGCGGTGAACATCCCGCTCACCGAATTGCTCGAACGCGCGTGCGACTGGTCGCCGAAGGAGCGCATCATCACCGTGTGCGCCAGGGGCGGTGGACGAAGTGCGCAGGCCGCGCAGGTGTTGCGGGACCGTGGCTTCGGACGGACGTGGTGGTTGTGCGGAGGGGCTTGGGGTTGGCGGTGAATGAGGGCGGTTCCTCCGTCCACCTGAGCATGGTCAGGCGGCCAAGCACCGCAGTGCCTTAGGTTCACTGCCACAACGGGCGCAGATGAACCCCGTTGGATCACGGACCCGGCCATGAACAAGTCCATCAGCCCCGTTCTTCTCCTCGCCACGTTGCTCGGCAGCTGCTCCGAACCCCGGCCTGATGGCGGAGGGCAGGAGGCACCAACGCACACCACCCAGGATAGCGCCCATACCAAGGCCACCGACGCGCTGCCCCTCGTTTCGCTCAACAACGGCCAGCGCTGGAAGGCCAACCCGGAGACCACCTCCGGCATCGCCAACATGGTGGGCATCCTCGGCGCCTACGAACCCGCCAGCGGCGACCCCGCTGCGCTGAAAGCCGCGCTGGAGGAGGAGTTCGGTCTCATCTTCGAGCGGTGCACCATGGAGGGCGAAGCACATGAGCAACTGCACAACTACCTGTTGCCCATCCATCACCAGCTACGCGACTTCACGGCCACCGAGGAACAGCACGCGGCTTTGAGCGCACACCTGGCAGCCTACGGCGATCACTTCGAATGACCCGGGCACCCGCCCGTGGAACGCTGCAACGTGAACGCTGCCGTTCACTTCGGGTGCGGTGCCTTGGCACGCGACCAGGTCGGCTGCAACACGTGCCGGCCGTGCGGCAGGAGATGCACGTGGTGACAGGGATACGCCTCTTCCACCCTTCCTACCTTGGTGCCATGGACCCCCTCTTCCGCATGTTCCGCGTGGATGCCGCCGAGGCCGAGCGCATCGCCACGGCTCCGGACGAGCCGCACCAGCACGACTTCGAGGAGCTCATCATCGGCGTGGAAGGACAGTTGGAGCACTTCATCGACTTCCGCACCACCACCATCGCCGCGCCCTTCGTCAGCTTCGTCACCAAGGGCAAGGTGCACCGTGTACGGCCGCAGCTGAATGATGGCAAGTGCGACATGCGGGTGCTGCGCTTCCGCAGCGAGTTCATCCCCGAGACCACCTTCCAGCTCTACGCCTTCTTCCACGCCAACGCGGACATCGCCCTGCCTGACGCCTTCTGCTTCAAGCGTCTGCTCACCGTGTGCGAGCTGATCGACGGCGAGATGGGGCGCCCTGAACCCGACCTGGCCGTGGTGCGCCAACTCCTTGGTGCGCTCTTCACGCTGATCCGCAGCGAGCACCGGCGCCAGCACCCGGAGGCCGATGCGCCGGACACCACGCAGAACGAGACCTTCCGGAACTTCCTGCGGATCCTGGAGGAGAACTTCCGCCAGCCGCACGATGTGGAGTTCTACGCCTCGCAGCTCTTCATGAGCCCGCGCAACCTCAACCTGATCACGCAGCACATCCTGCAGCAGAGCGTGAGCCGCATCATCGAGACGCGCAAGCTGATCGAAGCGAAGAACCTGCTGGTGGCCACCGACAAGCCCGTGAGCGAGATCGGCTTCGAGCTGGGCTACAACGAGAAGGCCTACTTCACCCGCGTGTTCAAGAAGAACACGGGACAGACGCCCACCGAGTTCCGCGAGGAGATGCGGAGGCTGGTGGCGTGAGATCGCTTGCTCCCAGACCTGTCACGGATACCGTGCGCGGCCCCAGGCATCAACCGCCTTCCAACGCGATGATGCGCTTCAGTTCATGGAGTAGGACCGGGATGTGCTCCTGAAGGACCTCCCATACGATGTCGTAGTCGATGCCGAAGTAGTGATGGATGAGCACATCCCGCATACCGGCGATATCCGACCAATCCACATGCGGATACTTGGCGCGCAGCTCAGGAGGCAGCTTCTTCACCGCCTCTCCGATCACTTCCAGGCTGCGCACGATCGCCCGGCTGATCGTGGGATCCTCTAATAACGCACTTCGATCACGCCCTGCGGAAAGGCGCACGAGGTAGTCGCACTCGTGCTCGATGTGCCGCAGGAAATCAAGCAGCGAGGGCGACATACTCCACCTCTTGGACAATGTGCTTGCCGATGAACGGGTTGAGCGAGGCGGGCGTCACCAGCTCCACCTTCCGGCCGAGAAGCGCCTCCAAGTGGCGCGAGAGGCCGACGAGATTCTTCAGGGTCTTCCGCCCTGGACCGAACTCCACCAACAGGTCCACGTCGCTCCCGGGCGCGGCCTCATCGCGGGCGAAGGACCCGAAGAGGCCCAAACGCGCCACGCCGTAGGCCCGGATGCCCGCTGCATCCGCACGCAATGCATCCAGCAATTCCCGCTTCGTGTTCACCATGGTGCTGCACGAATGTAATGCTCCGCTCGCGACCACAACAAGGAACGCCGTACGCTGAGAAGGCCCACTTCACCCGCGTGTTCAAGAAGAACACGGGGCAGACGCCCACCGAGTTCCGCGAGGAGATGCGCAGGCTGGTGGCGTGAGCCGGGCCGTGGCGCCGCGCGCCCCCGGTCAGTTGGACGCTGCGCCGGCCTGCACACCGGCACCGCGCGTCTGCCGCTTCAGGGTCTCCACCAGGTGGTCCGGGAAGTAGTGGTCCGCCATGCGCACGAACTCATCGCCGCGCACGAACATGTCCATGCCCACTTCGCTGAAGGAGCGCTTGCCGCAGGCGCTGAGCAGCTCCAGCGCGGCATGCAGGGTGTTGCGGTGGTAGTGGTACACGCGCTCGGTCTTGTCGGTGACCACCAGCCCGCGTTGCAGGCCCTTGTCCTGCGTGGCCACCCCGGCCGGGCAGTTGTTGGTGTTGCAGCGCAGGGCCTGGATGCAGCCCAGCGCGAACATGAAGCCGCGCGCGCTGTTGCAGCTGTCCGCCCCCAGGGCCAGCATCTTCAGCAGATCGGCGGCGGAGATGACCTTGCCGCTGGCGATGATGCGGATGTGCTCCTTGAGGCCGTAGTGCCGCAGCGTGTGGCTCACGAACATGAGCGCCGGCGCCAGGGGCATGCCCACCGAATCGGAGAACTCCAGCGGCGCGGCACCCGTGCCCCCCTCGGCGCCATCCACGGTGATGAAGTCGGGCATCAGGCCCGTGGCGCGCATCAGTTCGCACAGTTCGGTGAACTCTTCGGCCTTGCCGATGCACAGCTTGAAGCCCACGGGCTTGCCGCCGGAGAGCTGGCGCAGCTGGTCCACGAAGCGCAGCAGACCCGCGCTGTCGCTGAAGGCGGTGTGCCAGGGCGGCGAGAGCACGGTGGTGCCAGGCCGCACGTGGCGGATGCGCGCCACCTCCGGGGTGTTCTTCGCCGCGGGCAGGATGCCGCCATGGCCCGGTTTGGCCCCCTGGCTCAGCTTCAGCTCGATCATGCGCACCTGCGGCAGCGTGGCCTTCTCCCGGAACAGAGCGGGATCGAAGGCGCCCTGCGCATCGCGGCAGCCGAAATAGCCCGTGCCGATCTGCCACACCACATCGCCCCCGGGGTCCAGGTGGTGCGGGCTAAGGCCGCCCTCGCCGCTGTTGTGGAAGAACCCGCCCTTGCGGGCACCGCCGTTCAGGGCGCGCACGGCGTTCTCGCTGAGGGAACCGTAGCTCATGGCCGAGATGTTCAGCAGCGAGGCCTCGTAGGGCTGCGTGCAGTTGGGCCCACCGAAACGCACGCGGGGCGCCTCGGGCAGCTGGGGCACCGGAAAGATGGAATGGCGCAACCCTTCGTACTCGCCGTGGTTCAGGTCCAGCTGCGTGCCGAAGGGCACCGTGTCCATCACGTTCTTCGCGCGGCGGTACACCAGCGAACGTTGCTGCCGGCTGAAGGGCCGCCCGTCGGTGGTGCGCTCAATGAAGTATTGCTGCATCTCCGGGCTGATGAACTCGAAGAAGTAGCGCGCATAACCCAATAGGGGGAAGTTGCGCATGATGGCATGCCGCTCCTGTGTCAGGTTCCATATGCCGACCAGCATCAGCGGCACCAGCACCACGTACCACCACAGCACGATGGGATGCCAATAGCCCACAAGACCGACCAGCACGAGCAGGGACAGGCTGAGGGCATAGAAGAGCTTGCGCATGCCGCGGATCGATCACTCCAGGTGGCTGCGCAGCATCCAAGCGTTCTTGGCATGCACATCCATGCGGCGTATGGCCAGGTCGGCGCTCACCTGGTCGCCGGACTTCTCCGCCAGCTTGAACACCGCGCGTGCCGCCTCGATCACCGTTTCCTGGTCGCTCACCAGCTGCCGGATCATGTTCGCTGCATCCGGATGGCCTTTCTCCTCGTTCACCTTGCTCAGCTTCGCAAAGGCGGTGTAGCTGCCCGGAGCATAAGCGCCGACCGTTCGGATGCGCTCCGCCACTTCATCCACTGCCAGCGCCAGTTCGGTGTACTGCGTCATGAACAGTGTGTGCAGGGTGGTGAACATGGGACCGGTCACGTTCCAATGGTAGTTGTGGGTCTTCAGGTAGAGGGTATAGCTGCTGGCCAGCAATACGGACAGCGGTTGAACGATATCATTCTTCTTCTTCTGCTGCTTGCTCATGGGGATGCCTTGGGGAAGCAAGGTAGGCAGTGATCCATGCACGCAAGGTGCGTTACGACCGAATTGGATGGAGCCTGTCCTTCCTACCCATCAGGCCGGAAGCGTACGGCGGACCGTCGGTGATGAGCGAGCGCACGGCCACTGCGGTCATCCCGCAGCGACTGTCGCTCGTGCTCGTGGCGTGTTGGCGGCATCCGGAAGATGATCAGCATACCTTCAACGCATCACCTTGCACCATGTCCAACATCGGTCTGATCATCGAGGAGCGCGAACGCAACATCGGCAACTTCCTCGTGGGCCGGCTGCTGCCATTCCGTGGCAAGCGGATGGTGGGCCCCTTCATCTACATCGATCACATGGGGCCGGTGCGCATGGACGACCATGCCAATATGGAAATCGGTCCGCACCCGCACATCGGGCTCAGCACGCTACCCTATCTCTTCGAGGGCGCGGTGATGCACCGCGACAGCCTGGGCAACGCGATGGAGATCACCCCGGGCGCGGTGAACTGGATGACGGCCGGCAGGGGTGTCGTGCACAGCGAGCGCACGCCGGACCGCCTGCGGCACGTGGACAAG
>JADLBK010000204.1 GCA_020847755.1 Flavobacteriales bacterium
CATCTGTGTCCATCGGCGTTCATCTGTGGTTCATGGCATTCGGCTGGAGGCCTTCGGCCGAACGCGCAGGTGGAGTGGTGCGAGGGTGCGATCGAAGCTCACGCAGAGGGGCAGAGGGCGCTGAGGCTGGTGGCTGGAGGCTGGAAGCTGGAAGGCGTGCTCGGAAGGAAGAAGGATCAAGGACGAAGAGCGAAGAAGAAAGAAGGACACCAACGTCGGGACAGATCGGCTGGAAGCTGGCGGCCGTTGGTGCGAAGATGGAAGCATGTGGCCTGTCGCGATAAACTTGTACGATGGCACAACGGGGCAAGGCGACACCGGAGACCTGCACGCTGGTGCGGATACTCGGCGAATCGGTGCGGCCGGGCGAGCGGCGCACGCTGGACCTTCAGGTGGCGCGGCTGTACACCCGCACGCCGGTGGAGATCCCCGTGGTGGTGCAGCGCGGTCCGCAGGAGGGGCCGGTGCTGCTGCTACTGGCGGGCGTGCACGGAGACGAGATCAACGGGATCGAAGCGGTGCGGCTGGTGATGGACGAGCTGAAGGTGCGGCCGCTGGAGCGGGGCACCCTCATCGCCATCCCCATCCTGAACGTGTTCGGCTTCCTGGCCATGAAGCGGGAGCTGCCGGACGGGCGCGACCTCAACCGCTTCTTCCCCGGCTCGGCGAACGGGTCGCTGGCCAGCCGGCTCGCCCATGCCCTCGTCACCGAGGTGCTGCCGGCGGTGGACGTGACGATCGACCTGCACAGCGGGGCCGACCAGCGGCACAACCATCCGCACCTGCGCTACACCGAGGGCGACGAGCGGTCCCTGGCGCTGGCGCACGCCTTCGACCCGCCGCTGCTGCTGAAGGCGCCCATCCGCCCCAAGAGCATCCGGGAGCACCTGATGAAGCAGCGCAAGGCCTATGTGCTGTTCGAGGGTGGCAAGGCGCGCAGCCTGGACGAGGACGCGGTGCGGGTGGCGCTGCGCGGCATCACCCGGGTGATGGAACACCTCGGCCTGTGGTCAGGGCCCAGCGATCGGGCGCGCGGTCCGGTGCACCTGTCGCAGAGCAAATGGGTGCGCGCCCCGATGGCGGGCATCTTCCATGCCACGGCGGAGAACGGATCGCACGTGGCGCGGGGCATGGTGCTGGGCTTCATCACCGACCCGTACGGCGAGCAGGTGCGGCATGTGAAGAGCCCGATCGAGGGCTACATCCTGTGCGTGAACACCAGCCCGGTGGTGAACCACGGCGATGCCCTGATGCACATCGCCTACGACGGCACGCCGTGATCAGCGCACGCTGACGCGCAGGACCTGCGCATCAGGCCCGGACCCGATGCGCACCGCGTACAGGCCCGGTGCCCAATCCCGGACATCGAAGCGGACCAGCTGATCCGTGGTCCGCTGGCCTGCGATCACCCGTCCAGCAACGTCCAGCACATCCACGGCCAACGGTGAGGACGCGAAGGGAAGCGACACCCACAGTTCCTCGTGGGCCGGCACCGGCCACGCGCGGGCCGCGGAGGCGTCATCGGTGGATGCGATCGCCGTCCACAGCACGAAGAGCGGATCGCTGGTGGCCGTGCAGCCCTCGGCATCGGCGATGCTCACCGCGTAGGTGCCGGTGACCGATACGTCGAAGGTCTGCTGATCCGCACCGGGGATGGGCTGGCCGTCGAGCCACCACTGGTAGGCGGCCGCGGGCGAGCTCTCCAACGTGTTGCCCAGCTGGGTGATGGTGGGCGCGGCCACGGGGGGCAGCACGGAGAACACCAGCGGGTCGGAGGACCCGAAGCACCCGGCGCTGTTGAAGCCCTCCACGGTGTAGCTGCCCGGGGTGCTCTGGAAGAAGGACGCGTTCTGCAGGCCGCTGCTCCAGATGTAATCCACCAGATCCGCCGGAGCGTTCACCAGCACGCTGTCGCCGGCGCAGATGGTGGTGTCCACCGCGAAGGTCATGTCCGGTCCCGCGGCCAGCAGGGCGGCGAAGGCATCCAGCTTGCCGTGGCCAAAGAGCGTGTTGGGCGTGGTGCCGGTGTAGCCGTCGGCACGAGCGGAGGCGATGAGGGCCTCCTTGACATCGCTCCAGGTGGCGGTGGGGCAGCGTTCGAAGAGCAGGGCCACCGTACCGGTGACCACGGGCGAAGCGATGGAGGTGCCGCCGCCGCGGATGTGATAGCCGCCCACGTCCACCTTGAAGGGCTCGTTGGCGATGAGGAACTGCAGCCATGACAGCGGGGCGGAGCTCAGGGTGATGTCGCCGGTGGACGCGAGGTCGGGCTTCAGTCGGCCATCGCGCGTGGGGCCGTTGCTGCTGCTGGGGCTGATCTCGCCCTCGGTGCCCGGAAAGGTCTGGAAGGTGTTGGTGTAGTCGGTATAGGCCAGCTCGTTCTGGTAGTTGGCCACGGTGATCACCTTGTCGCTGCACGCCCAGGCGTCCACGGTGCGCATCTCCGCGTCAGGGTAGCGGTAGGTGGGATCGTTCTGCCCATTGATGGGCGTGAGGTCGAAGATGATCCTCGAGGTGCCCAGCTCGTTGGCGCTCCACACATGGAAGCGCCCCTGACCGGTGGTGCTGAAGCGCCAGCGGTACTCGGCGGAATCGGGTTCCAGCACCAGCACGTCCATGCGATATTGCCCGCCGCGCAGCTCGGCGTAGTACTCCACATGGCCCAGGCGGTTGCCCAGGTCGGAGTACAGCGTGTCGGTGACCACCTGGCCGAGCATGTCCTGCACGGTGCGCCAGGGCCCCCGGCTGCGGGCCAGGGAGTAGCCCGTGTTCCACTGGTCGGCGCCCACCGACAAGCTGACATCGTTGAGGTCGGCGGTGTCGGCCCAGAGCTCGAAGTAGGCCGCGGGCGCACCGAAGCCGCTGGTGTAGTTCGTGAGGAAGAGGGTGTGTGCGGTGTCCGCCGTCACCGGGTAGCTGAGGTGATAGTCGGGCAGGGTGCGGCTGTTGCCTGCGGCACAGACCATGGCACGGCCGGGCGCGGCATCGAGCAGGCCGTCCACGATCAGCGAAGCGGCGTCCAAGCCATCGTGGCTTCCGAAGTAGGTGCCCAAGCTGGCGTTGATCACCGCAGGACGGCCCAGGGCGGCGGCGTGGTCGAAGATGTACTGGACGGCGTCGGCGACCGCGGCCCGCCAGTTGGGGCGGCTGAAATCGCTGCTGACGATGATGAGGTCGGCGCCGGGAGCCACGCCCATGTGCCGCCCGTTGGCCCGCCCGTTGCCCGCCGCGGTGCCCGCCACCGTGGTGCCGTGGCCGTAGAAGAAGAACTGGTCCTCCGCCGGGCACTGCCCCGCGTTGATGGCCGCGCTGTCGTACGCCTGACCGTAGCCGTAGGGCTGTGGCGCCAGCGCGAGCGAATCGTTCAGGGTCTGGTCCCAGTAGTGCAGCACACGGGTGCGCCCCAGGCTGTCCAGGAAGTCGGGATGCAGCAGGTCGAGGCCGCTGTCGATGATGCCGATGATGGAGCCTGCTCCGGTGTAGCCCTGCAGCAGCGGCGGCAGGCCCGCGTGCACCTCGTTCACCCGGTTCTTCACGCGCATACTGTCGTTCAGGGTGTATCCGCGGTCGAGGCTGAACTCGATGCCGCGCAGCGCCTCGTGTCGGGCCAGGGTGCGCACGCGGTCCACGGGCACGGTGACGCTGAGCACGTCGCGGGTGCCGGCCTTCACGCGGCCGCCCACTTCGAGCACGGCGACGGCAAGGGTCGCTGCATCACCGCGCAGCAGCAGGTCCACCTCGGCGCCGGGGCGATGGGGCTGACGCAGGTGATGTTCCAGTTGAAGGCCGAAGGGCTGTGGACGCTGGGCGGACGCCGTGGTGGCGAGGGCCGTGGTGAGGAGCAGGACGAACGGAACGCGCATGATGCGCAAAGCTACACCGGCCGCAAGGCCAGCATGGCCGCATGATCGGGCAAGGCGGTGAGGAAACGAACAGCCCCTGTTGATCGATCGATGTGGCAGGCGAAGTGGGTGCGGCCATTGGTGACCAGGAGGACGGGCACCTGGAAGACGGAGTTGTAGCGGGCGGCCTGATCGAAGGTGGCCTGGCGGATGGGCACGCTCGGCGCTTTGCATTCCACCACGGCCAGGGGGGCGCCGTCGGGGGCGTGCACCACGATGTCGGCGCGCCGGGGCATGCCGTTGAGCACCAGCCCGCGTTCCACCGTGATGAGGCCGGCGGGGCAGCCCAGGTCGTGGATGAGGTGGTTGAGGAAGTGCTGGCGCACCCATTCCTCGGGCGTGAGGGC
The DNA here is from genome assembly GCA_020847755.1 of Flavobacteriales bacterium. Lineage (GTDB taxonomy): Bacteria > Bacteroidota > Bacteroidia > Flavobacteriales_F > PHOS-HE28 > PHOS-HE28. Next base: position 4,250 of record JADLBK010000204.1, read on the forward strand.
CACCCACAGGCGACGCACCGGGTCGAAGACCTGGGGACCCTGCGGGCCTTGTTTAGTTTTGACGCCGTGGTCCGGCAGATCGAGCCCGATCATCTTCACCTGACACCACAAAAGTGCGCACCAAGCAGGAGATCGTCGAGAACTGGCTGCCCCGCTACACCGGGGTGGAGCTGGCGGAGTTCAGGCCGTACGTGCTGCTCACCAACTTCAACAACTACCTGGACATCTTCTGCCGGCAGACGGGGGCCGAGCTGCGCGGACAGGGCCGTCCCATGCAGGTGGCCGTGGCGGAGGACATGGTGATGATCAACTTCGGCATGGGCAGCCCCACGGCGGCCACGGTGATGGACCTGCTGACGGCGATCAGCCCCAAGGCGGTGCTCTTCCTGGGCAAATGCGGGGGCCTGAAGCGCAAGAACGAACTGGGCGACCTGATCCTGCCGATCGCGGCCATCCGCGGCGAGGGCACCAGCAACGACTACATGCCGCCGGAGGTGCCGGCCCTGCCGAGCTTCATGATCCACCGGGCGGTGAGCGGCGTGATCCGCGACATGGACCTCGACTACTGGAGCGGCACGGTGTACACCACCAACCGCAGGGTGTGGGAGCACGACGAGGCCTTCAAGGAGCGCCTTCGGGTGGACCGCTGCATGGCGATCGACATGGAGACGGCCACCGTCTTCATCACGGGCTTCGCCAACGGCATCCCCACCGGCGCGCTGCTGCTGGTGAGCGACCAGCCGATGGTGCCCGAAGGGGTGAAGACCAGCACCAGCGACGCCAAGGTGACCGCGGGCTTCGCGGAGACGCACGTGAGGGTGGGCGTGCTCAGCCTGCGCGACATCATCAACGAGGGCCGCTCGGTGAAACACCTCCGCTTCGAATGAGCGTGCTCGACGGCTTCAAGAAGGTGATGGCCGAGGTCCGTTCGGGCAGCTTCCGTCCGGTGTACCTCCTGCACGGCGAGGAGCCCTTCTTCATCGACCGCGTGGCCGGGGAGATCGAGCGCTCGGCGGTGGAGGAGCATGCGCGCGATTTCGACCTGTCGGTGCTGTACGCCCGCGACTGCGACGCGGACCAGGTGAAGGACACCTGCCTGCGCTACCCCATGATGGGCGAGCGGCAGCTGGTGGTGCTGCGCGAGGCCCAGGGCTGGCGGATCGACATGCTGGAGAAGCTGGAGCCGTACGTGCTGAAGCCCACACCCACCACGGTGCTGGTGATCTGCTGCAAGAACAAGAAGGTGGACGGCCGCAAGAGCTTCGTGAAGAGCGTGGCCAAGCACGGGGTGGTGTTCACCAGCGACCGCCTGAAGGACGAGCAGCTGCCGGACTGGGTGCAGCGCTACGTGACGCACCACAAACGCCGCATCGCCCCCCGCGAGGCCCAGCTGCTGGCCGACCACCTCGGCGCCGACCTGGGCAAGGTGACCATGGAAGTGGAGAAGCTGTGCCTGGTGACCGAGGAGGGCGGCAGCATCACGGCGGACATCGTGCAGCGCTACGTGGGCATCAGCAAGGACCACAACATCTTCGAGCTGCAGAAGGCGATCGGCGCCCGCGACCGGGTGAAGGCCCTGGCCATCGCGCGGTACTATGGCCAGGACACGAAGGGCCATCCCCTGCCGGTGACGGTGGCCAGCCTGCACGGCTACTTCACCAAGCTGGTGCTGATGCACACCCTGGGCGACCGCCCGGCGAACGAGCTGGCCTCGCTGGCCAAGGTGCCGCCGTTCTTCCTGAACGAGTACCGCACGGCGGCCCGCAACTACAGCCTCGACCATCTGCTGCGGGCCCAGCACCTGCTGCGCAGCTGCGACCTGGCGAGCAAGGGCCTGGGCGGCGGCGGGGCCGACGAGGGCGAGCTGCTCACCGAGCTGCTGGCCCAGGTGATCGACCGGTAGGGCGCCGTTCCTCAAGCCGGCGCCACCGTCCACCCCCGGGCCCGTGCGCGACCGCGCGATCCCGTTACCTTCGCCACCCTTCCCGCAAAGGGCATCGCGCATGATCCGTCGCCTGACGTGGCTCCTGGTGGCCACCCTCCTCCCCGCCTCCTTCCTGCTCGCCCAGAACACCAGCACCATCCGGGGCTTCGTGTACGACCAGGACAACGGCGAACCGGTGATCTTCACCAACGTGATGCTCCGGGGCAAGAGCCTGGGCGCCGCCACGGACGTCAACGGCTACTTCTCCATCAGCCGCATCCCCGCGGGCGACTACACCCTGATGGTGACCTCCCTGGGCTACGACACGCTCACCAAGGCCGTGAGCCTGGCTGCCGGGCAGATCCTCACCGAGAAGCTCTTCGTGGTGAAGACCAAGGTGGAGCTGAAGACCTTCACGGTGACGGCCGAGAAGACCGAGGCGCAGACCCAGGTGCGCATGAGCGTCACCAAGCTGGACCCCAAGCAGATCGACCGCATCCCGGCCATCGGCGGCGAGGCCGACCTGGCGCAGTACCTGCAGGTGGTGCCAGGGGTCATCTTCACGGGCGACCAGGGCGGGCAGCTCTATGTGCGCGGCGGCTCGCCGATCATGAACAAGGTGATGCTGGACGGCATGGTGCTGTACAACCCCTTCCACAGCATCGGCCTGTTCAGCGTGTTCGACAACGACATCATCCGCAACGCGGACATCCACACGGCGGGCTTCAACGCCGAGCATGGGGGGCGGGTGAGCAGCGTGATGGACGTCACCACCCGCGACGGCAACAAGACACGCCTGGCGGGCAAGGTGGGCGCCAGCACCTTCGCCGGCAAGCTGATGCTGGAGGGCCCGATGAAGAAGCAGAGCAAGCCCGGCTCGGGGTCGAGCTCCTTCCTGTTGAACGCGCGCCACAGCTACCTGGACCAGAGCAGCAAGGCCCTGTACACCTTCGTGGACTCGGCGGGCCTGCCCTTCACCTTCACGGACCTGTACGGCAAGGTGAGCTTCAACGGCGCCAACGGCAGCAAGTTCAACCTGTTCGGCTTCAACTTCCGCGACGGGGTGAAGTACCGCCAGGTGAGCGACCTGACGTGGAACAACTGGGGCGCGGGGACCAACTTCGTGCTGGTGCCGGCGGGCAGCGCGGTGCTCATCGACGGGGTGTTCAGCTTCAGCAACTACCGCATCGAGATGCGTGAGGGAGCCCTGCCGGCACGGAGCAGCGAGATCAGCGGCTTCAACGGGGGGCTCAACTTCAAGTACTTCATCCGCGACGACGAGATCAAGTACGGCATCGAGCTGCTGGGCTTCCGCACCGACTTCAGCTTCTTCAACAGCAACGGCCTCAACATCGGGCAGACCCAGAACACGAGCGAGCTGGCGGCCTACGTGAACTACAAGAAGAAGGTGGGCAAGTTCATCATCGACCCGGGCCTGCGGGTGCAGTACTATGCCTCGCTGAGCGTGATCAACCTGGAGCCCCGGATGGGCCTCAAGTGGAACATCACCGACGACCTGCGCTTCAAGGCCGCCGCCGGCCGGTACAGCCAGAACCTGGTGGCCGCCAACAGCGACCGCGACGTGGTGAACCTCTTCTACGGCTTCCTGAGCAGCCCGGAGAACCTGTCCGACACCTTCACCGAGGAGGACGGCAGCACGCGCGAGATCAAGGACCCGCTGCAGCGCGCCAACCACTACGTGGCCGGATTCGAGGTGGACATCACCCCCGAGCTCACCGCCAACATCGAAGGCTACCTGAAGGACTTCCGCCAGGTGACCAACCTGAACCGCGACAAGGTGTTCGAGGACAGCCCCGACTTCGCCGACAAGCCGGACGAGCTGAAGAAGGACTTCGTGGTGGAGACGGGCAAGGCGTACGGGGGCGACATCCTGCTGAAGTACGAGCACGAGAAGCTCTACCTGTGGGCGGTGTACAGCCTCACCTACGTGGACCGCTGGACCGGCCGCTACTCGTACAACCCCATCTGGGACCGTCGCCACAACATGAACCTGGTGGTGAGCTACACCTTCGGGCGGCACGATGCCTGGAAGGTCAACGCCCGGTGGAACTACGGCAGCGGCTTCCCCTTCACCCAGACGCAGGGCTACATCGAGGGCAACCCCTTCGGCAGCGGCATCGGCACGGACTACACCTTCAGCAACGGCGAGCTGGTGCTGCTCTATGGTCCGCTGAACCAGGGCCGCCTGCCGGACTACCACCGGTTGGACCTGGGGGTGACGAAGACCTGGCGCCTGAGCGACCGCAGTGCGATCGAGCTGGACCTGAGCGTGACCAACGCGTATGACCGGGACAACATCTTCTACTACGACCGGGTGCGTGCCCGGCGGGTGGATCAGCTGCCGGTCCTGCCGAGCGCAGGCCTGAGCTGGAGCTTCTAGCGGGAACTCAGACACAAGCCACAGGCCACCAGCCAAAGGCCACAGGCCGCCAGCCGCAAGCCACCAGCCACAGGCCTCCGGCCGCAAGCCAAAAGCTGGAGGCTGGAAGCTGGAGGCTGGAAGCTGGAGACTGGAGGCTGGAGGCTGGAAGCTGGAGGCTGGAAACTGGAAGCCGGAAGCCCAACGTCGCTGATCAGGGCGTGAACTTCTTGATGAAGGCCATGAGCTTGATCTGATGATGTTCGATGAGCATCAACAGCTCTTCCACCTTCTCCTTGGGTGCCCATGGACGCCTCTGCAGCACCAGGGTCTGTGTTTCAAGTTCGAACGACGACCCCAAGGCGATCTCCATGAACCGGAGCTTGTCCTTTTCAGTCCGTCTTGAACTGCCTTCGGCGATATTGGATGTGATGGAAATGGCGGCCCTCGTAGACTGTCCCTTGAGTTCGGCGACCTTGGAATAGGGCAGGTCCTCGTAGAGGTCGAAAACGACGTCGATGATGTCCATGCCGAGCTGCCAAACCTCGAGTTTCTTGAAGTTCTTCATGATGTGGGCGGTATTTCCCGAATCTCGGCGATCCCCGGAAAAGGACCGCGCAAGCCGCCAGCCAAAGGCCACCAGCCAAAGGCCAAAGGCCACAGGCCACCAGCCACCAGCCACAGGCCACAGGCCTCCGGCCGCAAGCCAAAAGCTGGAAGCTGGAAGCTGGAAGCTGGAAGCTGGAGGCTGGAAGCTGGAAGCTGGAGGCTGGAAGCTGGAAGCCCATTCCTGACGCCCGATAGCCGACCTGCGCCTCCGCCGCCTATCTTTACACCCCGTGATCGCCGATCCATCATCGGTGCGGTCCAAGAGGCGATGACGGGTTCCACCAAGTACATTTTCGTTACCGGCGGCGTCACCAGCAGCCTGGGCAAGGGCATCATCAGCGCGAGCCTGGCCAAGCTGCTGCAGGCCCGCGGCTTCACGGTCACCATCCAGAAGCTCGACCCATACATCAATGTGGACCCGGGCACGCTGAACCCGTACGAGCACGGGGAGTGCTTCGTGACGGAGGACGGGGCCGAGACCGACCTGGACCTGGGCCACTACGAGCGCTTCCTCGACGTGCCCACGACCAAGGCGAACAACGTCACCACGGGCCGCATCTACCAGAACGTCATCAACAAGGAGCGCCAGGGCGAATACCTGGGCAAGACGGTGCAGGTGATCCCGCACATCACCGACGAGATCAAGCGGCACATCCAGGCCTTGGGCCGGCGCGGCATCTACGACTTCGTGATCACCGAGGTGGGCGGCACGGTGGGCGACATCGAGAGCCTGCCCTATGTGGAGGCCATCCGCCAGCTGAAGTGGGAGAAGGGCCGCGACTGCCTGGTGGTGCACCTCACCCTGCTGCCCTTCCTGCACACCACCGGCGAGCTGAAGACCAAGCCCACCCAGCACAGCGTGAAGGAGCTGCTGAGCCTGGGCGTGCAGCCGGACGTGCTGGTGTGCCGCACCGAGCACCCCATGCAGAAGGGCATGAAGGACAAGATCGCCCTGTTCTGCAACGTGGACGCCCGGGCCGTGATCGAGAGCCGCGACGCGGACACCATCTACGATGTGCCCCTGCTGATGCTGGAGGAGAAGCTGGACGAGGTGGTGCTGCAGCGCCTGGGCGTCACCACCTATCCGGACGCCGACCTCACGGCCTGGAAGGACTTCCTGCGCCGCTACAAGGAGCCCAAGGGCGAGGTGCACATCGGGCTCGTGGGCAAGTACGTGGAGCTGAAGGACGCCTACAAGAGCATCAAGGAAGCGCTGGAGCACGCGGGCGCCGAGAGCGAGACCAAGGTGCACATCAAGTGGGTGCACAGCGAAAAGCTCACGGCGAAGAACGTGGTGAAGCAGCTCGGCGGTCTCAGCGGGATCCTGGTGGCGCCGGGCTTCGGGCACCGCGGCATCGAGGGAAAGATCGAGGCGATCAAGTACGCCCGCGAGAACAAGGTGCCCTTCCTGGGCATCTGCCTGGGCATGCAGTGCGCCGTGATCGAGTTCGCACGCCACGTGCTGGGCCATGCCGACGCCAACAGCACCGAGATGAACGCGGACACCACCCATCCGGTGATCGCGATGATGGAGGAACAGAAGGCCATCGTGAACAAGGGCGGCACCATGCGCCTGGGCGCCTATCCCTGCGCGGTGACCGAGGGCTCCCTGGCGGCCCGCATCTACCGGAAAAAGCAGGTGAGCGAACGGCACCGCCACCGCTACGAGTTCAACAACGCCTACCTCGATGCGTTCCGCGAGGCCGGCATGCTGGCCACCGGCATGAACCCGCAGGGCAAGCTCGTGGAGATCGTGGAACTGAAGGACCATCCCTGGTTCGTGGGCGTGCAGTTCCACCCCGAATACCGCAGCACGGTGGCCAAGCCCCACCCGCTGTTCGTGGCCTTCGTGCAGGCGGCGGTGAAGCAGCGGACGCAAGCCACCG
>JADLBK010000205.1 GCA_020847755.1 Flavobacteriales bacterium
AACAGGGCGGCGCCGTCGGCAGCTACAGCAACAACTGCACGGCCAACTATTACCGCTTCTTCAAGATGAACGTGAGCGGCCTGGTGGACTTCAACCTCTCGCTGTACAGCGGCACCGACTGCACCTACCCCATCGCCCGGGGCTTCGACCTGCGCGGCGGCACCTTCGCCGTGGGCTCCTTCAACCAGAACTATGCGGTGGACTTCGACCCCGGCCCCGGCGTGGTGAGCCTGCCCTCCGGCAACAACGATGGCGTGGTGGCGCTGTACGGCTGGTGCGCGGGTGCACCCTTCGATCCGTTCGGCATCGACGTGCTCAGCAGCACTTGGTGCGTGGGCGATACGGTGACGCTGGCGGTGGATGCCTTCGGCGACGCCTCCACCTACACGTGGGACCCCGGCACCTGGAGCATCGCCGCCGGACAGGGCACCGGCACCGTGCAGCTGCTGGCCGACAACGCCGGGCCCAGCACGATCGGCGTGGCCGCCACCAACGGCTGCGGCAGCAGCGCACCCGTCACTGTGCAGCTCTCCGCCGGCACGGCCACCGCGGACCTGCCGCCCAGCGAGACCGTGTGCGACAGCCTCACCACGATCCTCGATCCCGGCCCCTGCCCCGGTTGCACCTTCCTCTGGCAGCCCGGCAATGCCAACACCCCCACCCTGCCCATCAGCATCACGCAGACCACCACCTTCAGCGTCACCGCCACGCAGGGCAGCTGCGCGGTGACGGACAGCACCACGATCACCATCGAGATCTGCACCGGCCTCGCGGACGCTGGTGCCGCGTCCGTGCGCCTGGGCCCCGTGCCCGCGATGTGCGGCCAGGAGATCGGCCTCACCGGTGTGGCCCCCGGCCGCCTGCTGCGCATCACCACCGTGGAGGGCCGACAGGCCATCGCACCCTTCACCACCACCGGCGACCGCGTGGTGCTGCCCACCGCAGGCCTGGCCCCCGGCACCTACCTGCTGCACGGCGCTGCGGACAAGGCGTTGAGGGTGGTGCTGCAGTAGGCCCCTTCACGCGCCGTCACCACAGGGCGTCCACCCGGGCGGCATGGGCTACCTTGGACCGATCAAGCCCACGCCCATGCGCACCTCCCTCCTCCTCCTGCTCGTGTCGTTGTGCCCGGTGCTGAACGCCCAGGACGTGCAGAAATGCTGCGGGACCAGCAACAGCACCTTCCTGCTGGGCAACCTCAGCACGGCCAGCCACAGCCAATGCCTCTACCTGCCCGGCGACCTCACCGGCGCGGTGGCCGGCGAGATCACGCGGTTGTACTACCGCTACGGCACCACCGGCCAGGCCAACGGCAATGTGCTCACGGACTTCATGGTGCGCCTCACGCAGACCACGGCCACGGCCTTCGCCGGCGGCAACACCTTCTTCACCGGGCTCGACACCGCGCTCGTGCGCGCCAGCTACAGCATCGCCCCGGGCACCACCGGCGATTGGTTCGCGATCGATCTGGACAGCACCTTCACCTACGACCCCACGCGCACCCTGGTCGTGGACCTGAGCTTCACCGGCAGCGTCACCACCACCTTCGGCACGCTCGCCACCAACCAGGCCGGCCGCAAGCTCTATTGGAACGACCTCAGTTCGCCCACGGGCCAGAGCGTCGTCACCACCTGGCAGGACATCGGCTTCGACGTGGCCGTGCCCACCGCCGTGAACGGTCCGATCGCTGCGCCTGCGCCCAGCGTGCATCCCAACCCCACCTCGGGCCTGCTCGTGGTGGACACACCGGGCACCCCCGGGCCGCTGTCCGTCGGCGACCTCACGGGCCGCACGCTCCTGCGCTTCACACCCACCACCTCGCCCGCGCTCCTCGACCTGGGTGCGCTGCCGGCCGGCACCTACCTGCTGCATGGCGCCACGGATAAGGCGTTGCGGGTGGTGCTGCAGTAGCAGCTCCTCGCGGGCCGCCGCGCCCGCCCACCGCCTGCGTCCCTAGTGGAGCACCCGGGTGATGCGGGCGCTGAAGGCGCCCTCCGGGCCTGTGGCGATGACATGCCAGCACCCTGCGGGCAACCCGGAAAGCGGAACGGCATGCGTACTGCCCGCCCCAGGCGCCACCGTCCGGCTGAGAATGGTGCGGCCCAGGGCGTCGACCACGGTGATGTGATCGATGGCCATGGCGCCGGAACAATAGAGCAGGCCGAGCAGCTCGTCGTACCACACCTCCATGGGCGGTGGTTCAGCCGGCGCGTGCGTGGAGATGTCGCAGAGCTGATCGGTGCGGAGCGCCCAGAGGTCGCCGCGCGACTGGCTGAAGAAGTCGTACCCGCCGTACAGGTAGACCAGGCTGTCGCCGGCCGGGATGGCCACGGCCCCCATGCGCGCGCCGGGCGTGTTCAGCGGGGACGGCACGCCGAGCGTCCCATATACGGTGGGCACGTTCACCATCCCGCTGCCCCAGACCCAGGTCCATTCCGCGGTCAGGGGATCGTAGCGCCAGATGTCCTCGCGGGTGAAGTTGCCGTTCGATCCATTGCGGTAACCGCCGCCCTGGAAGTGGAAGCGGCCCGCCTCGTCGCGCCACACCGCGGCCGCTTCGAACAGCGCGGGCGGGATGTTCGTGCTGGACGGCACACAGGGGCTGCCGTACTGGCCGAGATCGGAGTCCAGGGTGGTGCCGCCCTTCCAGGTCCACTGCGCGCTGTCGGGGTCGAAGACCCAGAGGTCGTTGCGCGGGTAGTTCGCGCCGTGGATCATGCCGCCGAACAGCCAGAAATGGCCCGCATCGTCGGTCCAACGCGTCCATACCCCGCGGCGGCCGGGCGAGTTGGTCGGCGAAGGCACGTTCAGCGTGCCGTAGGATGTGGCCCCGCCCGTGCCCGCCGCCCCATGCATCCAGGTCCACAGGCCCGTGGACGGGTCGTACCGCCACATGTCGTTGTAGGCTTGGAACAAGGGCATCGTTTCGCCGCAGTATTGCCACAGGCTTCCATCATGGGCGCGCCAGGTGGCCGTGATCTCGTAGCGCCGCCCGGGGGTGTTGGCGGCATCGGCCACGCCCAAGGTGCCGTACACACCCGTGGCGCCCAGGGTGCTGTCACCGTGCATCCAGGTCCAGAGCCCATCGCTGGGCCGATAACGCCACAGGTCATTCATCTCCTGGGTGGCCCCGCCCCCGCCGAAAAGCCAGATGTCGCCTTGCAGATCGCACCACATCGCGGGCGAGTAGCCGCGCGCCTTGGGCAGGTTGGTGGGTGCCGGCACACCCTTGATGCCGTAGCTGCCCGCCGGGTCAGCGCCCTGGCTGCCGCTCATCCACGCCCATTGGGCCAGGGCCGGATCGAAGCACCAGAGGTCGTTGCTGCCCTGGCCGAGCTTGCCGTTGAACAACCAGAGCCGGCCCAGGCTGTCCAGGCATTGCCCGGGTGCGTACACCCCGCCGGGGCCATGGTCCGGCCCGAACACGCCCGAAGGTCCGTACACCGGGGGCGCGTCGATCGCGTCCGTACCACCCACCCAGGTCCATTGGCCCTCGGCGCGCTCCGGCGCGAGCAGCGCGAACACCCCAGGGATGAGCACTCGAAGCAGGCCAGGTTCCCTCATGCTCACCAGACGAGGGTGGCCAGCGAACGTTGCCCGTGCGACTCCTACCTTGCCTGCATGCCCACCTCCACCGAACGGCAGGCGCACCACCTTCTGCTCCTGGGCGCCTGGCTGTTGCTCCTGGGGTTGCTCACCGGGCTGCTGGTGCCGGTGCTGGCCAATCCGCGCATGGGCCTCAGCAGCCACATCGAGGGTGTGCTCAACGGCATGCTGCTGCTGATGCTCGGCCTGATCTGGCCGCGGCTGGTGCTGAGCGACCGCTGGCGGCGCATCGCAGCGGCCTGTGCCATCTACGGCACCTTCGCCAACTGGGCCAGCATGCTGGTGGCCGCCGTGCTCGATGCCGGCGCGCAGCTCACCGTGGCCGCTGAAGGGCGCGCCGGCAGCCCCATGGCCGAGGGCCTCGTGAACTTCGGGCTGGCCTCCCTCACCCTGGCCATGCTCGTGGCCGCCGTCACGCTCATCGCGGGCCTCCGCCGCCGGACCTAGCTCCCATCCCGGGCCCACACCGCCATCACGAACAGCCGCAGGGCCGCAGTGGCGATCTCCCTGATCCGGATCGTACAGGACGCGTACAAGCCCCCACCTGAGCAGCGAACGCTCGCTGCTCCCAGCAAGGAGGGGAACGGGGAGGTTACGATCCGCAGAAGGACCGGGCGTACCTGAGCCGCCACCTCCCCCGGC
>JADLBK010000206.1 GCA_020847755.1 Flavobacteriales bacterium
CGGGGCTGGTGAGGCCCACCTGCGCGTTCATGTTGGCGCCGTCCATGTACACCAGGCCACCGTTCGCGTGGATGGTACCGGTCACCTCCTTGATCGCAGCTTCATAAACACCGTGCGTGCTGGGGTAGGTCACCATCAGGCAGCTCAGCGTGTCCTTGTACTGTTCGGCCTTGGCCTTCAGGTCGGCCACATCGATCTGGCCATCCTCCGTGGCCTTCACCACCACCACCTGCATGCCGGCCATCACCGCGCTGGCGGGGTTGGTGCCGTGGGCGCTGCTGGGGATCAGGGCGATGTTGCGGTGCTTGTCGCCGCGGGCCTCGTGGTAGGCGCGGATCACCATCAGGCCGGCATACTCACCCTGCGCGCCGCTGTTGGGCTGCAGGCTCACGGCCGTGAAGCCGGTGGCCTTGGCGAGGATGTCGCTCAGCTCGCGGAACAATTCCTGGTAGCCCTCCGTCTGCTCCACCGGCGCGAAGGGGTGCAGCGCGTTCCACTCGGGCCAGCTCAGCGGCATCAGCGTGCTGGCAGCGTTCAGCTTCATGGTGCATGAGCCCAGCGGGATCATGCCGTGCATCAGGCTGAAGTCCTTGTTCTCGAGCTTCTTGATGTAGCGCTGCAGCTCCAGTTCCGTGTGGTGCGTGTTGAACACCGGGTGGGCCAGGAAGGCGCTGGTGCGCTGCAGCTCGGCGGGCACGGCCATGCTGGCGCCGTTGCCGCTGAGCGCCGGGGCGGATTTGCCCGCAGCCTCCGCCAGGACGGCCACCACGTCGTTCGCATCGCTCAGGCGCACCGTCTCGTCGAGCGAGATGCTCACGCGGCCACCGTCATAGCGGAAGTTGATGCCGCGCTTCCCGGCCGCGGCGCGCACCTTGTTCACATCGGCACCGCTGAGGGTGATGGTGTCGAAGAAGCTGCCGTTGACCACGGTGTAGCCCAGCGCCTTCGCGGCCTCGGCCACGTTGCGGGTGTGGGCATGCACGTTGCGGGCGATGCGCTTCAGGCCTTCGGGACCGTGGTACACGCCGTACATGCCGGCCATCACGGCGAGCAGGGCCTGCGCCGTGCAGATGTTGCTGGTGGCCTTGTCGCGGCGAATGTGCTGCTCACGTGTCTGCAGCGCCATGCGCAGGCCACGACGGCCGCGACGGTCCTGGCTCACACCGATGATGCGGCCGGGGATCAGGCGCTTGAAGTCCTCCGTGGTGCAGAAGAAGGCGGCGTGCGGACCGCCGTAGCCCATGGGAACCCCGAAGCGCTGGCTGTTGCCCACGCACACGTCGGCACCCCACTCGCCCGGAGGCGTCAAGAGCACGAGCGAGAGCAGGTCAGCGCAGACGGCGGTCTTCACACCGGCCGCCTTGGCCTTCGCCACGATGGCGCGGTGGTCGTTCACACTGCCGTCGAGGGCGGGATACTGAAGCGCGATGCCGAAGTAGCCGTCGGCGGGGTCGAGCTCGTTCACATCACCCACGACCAGCTCCACGCCGATGGGCGCGCAGCGGGTGCGCAGCACGTCGATGTTCTGCGGGTAGAGGCCCTTGTCGGCGAAGAACTTGTGGGCATTGGCCAGTTCCTTCGGCCGCGCCGCGTACAGCATGTGCATGGCCTCGGCGATGGCGGTGGCTTCATCGAGCAGGCTGGCGTTGGCGATGGGCAGGCCGGTGAGGTCGCTGCACATCGTCTGGAAATTAAGCAGCGCCTCGAGGCGGCCCTGTGCGATCTCCGCTTGGTAAGGCGTGTAGGCCGTGTACCATCCGGGATTCTCGAAGACATTGCGCAGGATGGCGGGCGGGGTCACCGTGCCGCTGAAGCCCAGGCCGATGTAGCTGCGGAACAGCTTGTTCTTCGCGCCCAGCGCCTTCATGTGGTCCAGGTGCTGGCGCTCGGTGAGCGCATCGCCGGTGGCCAGCGGGTGTGCAGCGCGGATGCCTGCCGGAACGGTGCGGGCGATGAGCTCGTCGAGCGATGCGACACCGATGGCCTTCAGCATGGCCTGGGTGTCCGCTTGGTGGGGGCCGATGTGACGCTCGTGGTAGGTGACGGTGTTCATGGGGTGGCCTGAAGGCGCGGCGAATATACGCACCCCGATGAGGCCGGTCGGCGCGCTCCTTCCCAGCAACAACGCGGCCGGGGCGATGTTCAGCACCGCCTATCTTTGGCCGCTCCCGATGCGCTCCCTCTGGCTCCTACTTCTGCTCCTGTGCATGGGGGGCCGGGCCCAGGACCGTATCCTGCTGATGAACGGCCAGACCATCCAGGGCCGCGTCCTCGGGCAGAGCACCCTGGAGATCCGCTATCAGGTGCCCAAAGGGGCGCGGCTCATCGAACGCAGCGAGCCCACCGAGAGCGTGTTCAGCGTCACCGACAGCCTGGGCCATGAGCGGGTGTGGTACTTCATGGACACCGTGTTCGGCAACGACTACAGCGTGGACCAGATGCGGTGGATCATCAAGGGTGAACAGGATGCGCGCGACGGCTACCGGCCGCTGTGGCCCATGATCGGTGGCTTTGTCTTCGGTGCCGGCACCGTGGTCGCGCTCGATCTGGAGGTGATGTCCCTGCTGCTGCCGCCGATCTACGCCGGGGTGATGGCGCTGCCCCGTGTGCACGTCACGCGCGGCTCCATCCGCGACCCCTTGATGGAAGGCGATCCCTACTACGCCACCGGGTATGCCAGCGCGGGCCGCACCAAGCGGGTGCTGCGCACGCTGTACTCCACCCTGGCCGGCGTGGCCGTCGGTCTTGCCGTGCGCCAGTTGGTGATCAATCCCAATCTGGACCCTTAGGGCCAATGGACGCGGACCTGCGCAGCCCCCTGCTCCGCGTGTTGATCTACGGCCATGTGTGGCTCGCGTGCGGGGCCTTGGCACAGACCTGGCTGATGCAGCACCTGATGGGCCTGAGCGGCTGGCGGGCGCCTCTGCTGGCCGCCCTGGCCACCTTCGCCGGCTACACGTTCATGCGGACGGCGCGCGCCGGTCACCCCTCCCTGGGTGTGGCGCCGCAGCTGCAGTGGACCCTGCGTCATCGCACAGTTCTGGTGGGCGTGGCGTCGATCGCCGCCATCGCCGCCCTGGTGGTGGCCGCTCACCACCTGCCGGACCTGGTGCTCCGCAGCGCTCCGGTCGCCCTGGCCGTGCTCCTATATGCGGTGCCCGCGCGCTGGGTGCGCGGACGCACCCTGGGTCTGCGGCGGGTGCCCCTGCTCAAGGCCTTCCTCATCGCCGGATGCTGGGCGTGGACCACCGTCCATCTGCCCCTGCTGTTCGCACCGACCGACCACCCGCCGCAAGGCACCGGCTGGCTGTTCGTCCTGCAAGGTTGCTTCTTTCTGTCGCTGGCCCTGGTGTTCGACCTGCGCGACCGGGCGATCGACCGCGATGTGGTGCTCACCGTGCCGCAGCTGCTGGGCGGGACCGGCACCCGGTCCTTGGCCACGCTCCTGATGCTCTACCCGGTCGGCGTGTTCACCACCCTGGCGTTCGTCGGCAGGGCGCTGCGGCCCGTCGATGCGCCGGCCCCTTGGCCGATGGACATGGTGCTGGCCGCCGTGGCCTACCTCGTGGTCGCCGCGATGGTGGCGCTCCCGGTTGAAGGACGCAGCGCCCTTCATTTCGGGCTTCTGCTGGATGGTGCCCTGCTGCTTCCGCCGCTCGGTGTGGCCCTGACCCTGCTGGTTTGAACGACGATCGTCAGCCCGGCGTACCGGTGTGGGCCTACTTTTGGCGGCGTCCATGACCTTCGAGCACAGCCTTGCCTTCGCCCAGGCACGCGATGCGGCGGACCCGTTGCGCGCCTATCGGAACGAGTTCCTGTTCCCCCGGCACCATGACCGTGACGCGCTCTACTTCACCGGCAACTCCCTCGGCCTCCAACCCAAAGCGGCCGCTGCGGCGCTGACCCAGGAGCTCGACGATTGGGCGCGTTTCGGAGTGGAGGGCCACTTCCAGGCGAAGCATCCCTGGTACAGCTACCACGAGGAGCTCACGCCGTTGCTGGCCCGGTTGGTCGGCGCCCTTCCTGAGGAAGTGGTGGCCATGAACCAGCTCACCAGCAACCTGCACTTCCTGATGGTGTCGTTCTACCGGCCTGAAGGGAAGCGCAGAAAGATCCTGACGGAGACGCGCCCGTTCCCGAGCGACACCTATGCCTTCGCCTCGCAGATCGCCTTCCACGGCGGCGATCCGGCCACCGACCTGGTCGAAGTGCAGCCCCGCGCCGGAGAGCACACGCTGCGCACGGAGGACATTGTGGCGGAGATCAATGAGCTGGGGGAGGAGCTGGCGCTCGTCTGCTTCGGCGGGGTGAACTTCTACACGGGCCAGGCCTTCGACATGGCGACGATCACCCAGGCCGCGCACGCGGTGGGGGCCGTCGCCGGCTTCGACCTCGCGCATGCCGCGGGCAATCTGCACCTGAAGCTGCACGACTGGAACGTGGACTTCGCCTGCTGGTGCAGCTACAAGTACCTCAACAGCGGTCCGGGCAGCGTGGCCGGCGCCTTCGTGCACCAGCGTCATCTCGGCAAGCAGCTGCCGCTCTTCGCGGGCTGGTGGGGACACGACAAGAACGAGCGCTTCAGGATGGAGCGCACCTTCAAGCCCATGCCCACGGCCGAGGCCTGGCAGGTGAGCAATGCACCGGTGTTCAGCATGGCCGTGCACCGCGTGGCGCTGGAGCTCTTCGACCGGGCCGGCATCGCGCAGCTTCGTGCGAAGAGCGAACAATTGACGGCTTACCTCGCGTTCATCATCGCCGACGTGGAGAAGGCCACCGGCACACGCCTCGAAGTGATCACCCCATCGGACGCGGTCCAGCGCGGCTGCCAGTTGAGCATCCTGGCGCACGGCCACGGCAAGGCCCTCTTCGACCGCATCGCCGAACGTGGTGTGATCGCCGACTGGCGCGAGCCCAACGTGATCCGCGTGGCCCCGGTGCCGCTGTACAATTCGTTCGAGGACGTGTGGCGACTTGGAGAGGTCCTGAAGGAGTGTCTGTCATGAACGCGCGGTCAATTGGTGCGAACGTGCGAGAGCGCATGGGGGGCCTCTGTTGCACTCTCGCACCCTTTCACCTTCGCACTCTGCCATGAAGAACATCACCATCGTCGGCGGCGGATTGGTCGGAAGCCTCCTGGCCGTGTTCCTCGCCAAACGCGGCCATCGCGTCAACGTGTTCGAGCGGCGGGGTGACCCACGCCGGACCAACGTGTACGCCGGGCGAAGCATCAACCTGGTGGTGAGCCACCGCGGCTGGACGGCCCTGCGGGCGGCGGGGGTGCACGAGGCGGTGGAACGCATCGTGGTGCCGGTGCACGCGCGGATGACGCACGACCGCGACGGCGGGCTCATGCGACTGCCCTACAGCTTCGATGGACGGGCGATCCACAGCGTCAGCCGCGCGGAGCTCAACAAGGTGCTGCTCTCCGAGGCCGAGGCCCTGCCCAACGTGCACCTGCACTTCAACAACCAGTGCGTGGAGGTTGACCTGGACCATGCGCGCTGCGGCTTCCGCACCGACATCACCGGTTCGGTCGCCAGCATCAAGGCGGATGTCGTGTTCGGCGCCGACGGTGCCCCGAGCGCCGTGCGCCAGGCCATGATGAAGGGGCGGTTCACCTTCAGCCAGACCTACATCGAGCACGACTACAAGGAGATCGCCTTTCCGCCCAACGCCGACGGCACGCCGCGCATGGACCCCAACTGCCTGCACATCTGGCCGCGCCGGCTCTTCATGATGATGGGCCTCGCCAACCAGGACGGCGGGTTCACCGGCACCCTGTTCATGCCGCACGAGGGCGAGTTCTCGTTCGACACCATCAAGGACGAGCAGGACCTGCAGCGCTTCTTCGAGGCGCACTTCAAGGATGCGATCCCGCTGCTGCCCGACCTGGCCGAGCAGTACTTCCGCAACCCCCAGAGCAGCCTGGCCATCATCCGCTGCTCGCCCTGGACGCACAGCGACAAGGTGGCGCTGATCGGTGACGCCGCCCACGCCATCGTGCCCTTCTATGGCGAAGGCATGAACGCCGGCTACGAGGACTGCAAGGTGCTGAACGACCTGCTGAACGCGCACGGCGACGACAACTGGGGCACGGTGCTCGACGCGTACGGCAAGGCTCGCAAGCCCAACGGCGACGCCATCGCCGACCTCAGCCTGCGCAACTTCGTGGAGATGCGCGACCTCGTGGCCGACCCGCAGTTCATCCTGCGCAAGAAGATCGAGGGCCGCCTGCAGGCGAAGCACCCGGACAAGTGGCTGCCGCTCTACAGCCAGGTGAAGTTCAGCGACATCGCCTACGCCGACGCGTGGAACGAAGGCCTGCGCCACGACCGCATCATGGAACAGGTGCTCGCCCTGCCGGGCATCGAGGAGCAGTGGGAGAGCGAGGAGGTGGAGAAGAAGGTGCTGGAGCTTTTGGAGCGGGTGCACTGACCCGAAGGCATCCCCGGACCGGGCCACCCGCCCGCACCGCGTGCACCACCCGCCCTGGTGCACCACCCTGACGCACGCGCGCCTTGCCATGTGTTCTTTCCAGTGGATGCATCCATCGCTGCCGCACCCACCGGCGATCGTTCATACGTTGCCCCATGGTCCCCGCGTTGGTGGACCATGGGCACCGACCTTCGTTCCATGCGCCACCCGTTCGCCGGTCTGCTGCTCCTGCTGCTTCTGCCCGCGCAGCTGAACGCCCAGCGGCTGTTCGAGCGCAAACGGCCGGAGATCATCCCCACGGACGGCAAGATGCGCCGCGGGGGGCTGTACTTCGGGCTCGGGGCCACCTACACCCTCGCCCGCTTCGGCGACGAGGAACGCGAACTGTTCCGCAACGCCGACACCAGCTACACGGCCACCTTCGATCCGAACGGACGCTTCGGACCCTACGTGGAGGTGGGCTGGTTCCATGCCACCCGCGACCCGGTGATCCTGGACTACTGGGACTTCGGCCTGGCCTACAAGGGCCTGAACGGTCGCCAGGACCACATCGGCGTGCTGCGGTTCGGCCCGAACGAAACGGACTCCTCCGTGGTGCTGCCCGGTTCAGGCCGCTTCCGCGACCACTATGCCAGCGTTCATGTGAACGCCAACAAGTTCTTCCAAACGGCCGACCGGCAGTTCGTGCAGCTGAGCCTGGGCGTGAACGCCGACCTCGACGTGGGCAGTGAGCGCAGTTACACCGGCGATCCGTTCGTGCTGGCCGATCAGGAGCTTCCGCCCCCGTTCATCGGCCAGGCGCACGTGAAGGTGGGCTATGGCTTCCGCACGCGGGGCCGCCTGCTGATCATCCCCGCGCTGGAGACCCCGGTGGTGAGCGTGGTGCCCGGGGACAAGGGCTTCGGCCAACTGCAGTGGTTCAACAGCCGCTACCGCCCGCTCATCCTGAGCATCCGCTTCCTGTTCCTGCGGTATCCCAAGGGGTTCGCCTGTCCACCTGCGATCAAGCCCAATGCGCTGGAAGGGAAGAAGAAGGTGTACAAGCCGGACAGCTACCACCCGTGATCGGCACCGGCCCCGCGCGCCGAGATGGGTGTTCGCTCAGGGGAGGGGAGGAGCCGGCGGTGTGGAGGTTCCGTGCGTCGGTGCATGGGCCACCGCCCGGTTCATCGGAACGACGTGGGCTGAAGAAAGGGATTGCCGCGCCGTTCGGCGCCGATCGTGGTGTCCGGGCCATGGCCACTGTGCACCACCACCGCATCGTCCAGCACCAGCAACCGCGTGCGGATGCTCCGCAGCAGCTGCTCCAGGTCGCCGCCGGGCAGGTCCGTGCGGCCGATGCTCCCCTGGAACAGCACATCGCCGCCCACCAGGTGGCCCGCCGTTCGGCAGTACAGCGCCACGTGGCCCGGGCTGTGGCCTGGCACGTGGATCACCTCGAACCGCAGGTCGCCCAGGCACACCTCATCCCCGTCCGTCAGATGGGACGTCGGCTCGGGCGAGGCCTCGCAGGGCACGCCGTAGAGCTGCCCGATCGAGGGGGCCCGGTGCAGCAGCTCCAGGTCGTCCGCATGGATCTCGGGCAACAGCCCGAACCGGCGATGGGCCCAGGCATTGCCCAGCACATGGTCGATGTGGCCGTGGGTGTTCAGGCAGCGCACCACGCGCAGGCCATGCTGCGTTACATAGGCCTCCAACCGATGCTCCTCCGCCGTGTTCCAGCAGCCCGGGTCCACCAGCAACGCCTCCCGGCCATCATGAAGCAGCCAGGTGTTCTCCTGAAAGGGGTTGCAGATGAACGGTACGCAGCGCAGCATGCCCGGAAAAGCCTGAACTTCGCGCAGGGCGCGCCGAACAAGGGCGCCCGAATGTAGTTATCTTCATCGCTGTGCTCAGGAACATCCGTACGTCGCTGCTCCCGTGGTTCGCCCTGCTGGCGATCACCCCAGCGCTGGGCCAGTTCTACAACGGTTCTCAGCAGGAGTTCGGCAAGAACCGCATCCAGCACGAGGAGTTCCTGTGGCAATACTACCGCTTCGACCGGCTTGAGACCTATTTCTACAAGGGCGGGCGCGACCTGGCGCGCTATGTCTCCCTCAGTGGCCACAAGCACCTGAAGGACCTGGAGAAGCAGCTCGACATCGCCCTCGATGAGCGGGTCCAGTTCGTGGTGTACAACTCCCTGTCGGACTTCCGCCAGAGCAACATCGGCATCACCGGCGACGAGCAGTACAACATCGGCGGGGTGACGCGCATCGTGGGCACCAAGGTCTTCGTGTATTTCGAAGGCGATCACGCCCGGCTCGACCAGCAGGTGCGCAGCGGGGTGGCCCAGGTGATGCTGGACCAGATGATGTTCGGGGGCAACTGGCGCGAGGTGCTCAAGAACAGCACGCTGATGAACCTGCCCGAGTGGTACACCAAGGGGCTGGTGGCCCATGTGTCGGGTCCGATGGACGCGATGCAGGCGAGCCGCCTTCGGGATGGCATCCTCGCGGGCCGCTTCGACCGCTTCAACAGGCTCGAAGGGGAGGACGCCGTGCTCATGGGCCAGGCGATCTGGTCCTACGTGGCCGATGTGTACGGGCAAAGCGTCATCCCCAACATCCTGTACATGACCCGGGTGAGCCGCAATGTGGAGAGCGGATTCATGTACGTCCTCGGCGTGCCCTTGAAGAACCTTGCCATCGATTGCCTGGGGCATTACAAGGACCGCTTCACCAAGGAGGAACAGATGCGCGAGGCGGTGGTGCTCGAAGAACTGCCGATCCGCCACCGCAAGCGCACCACGTGGTCACAGTTCAAGCTGAGCCCCAACGGGCGCTACGCCGCCTGGGTCACCAACGAGCTGGGGCAGTACAAGGTCTTCGTGCGTGATCTGTCCGAGCAGCGCACCTGGCGCATCGCCAAGGGGGAGAAGAAGCTCAACCGCATCGTGGACCGCAGCTATCCGGTGCTGGCCTGGCACCCGGGCAGCCGTGCCCTCAGCTTCGCCGTGGAGCGCAAGGGCGAGCTCTACCTGAAGACCTATACCCTGGACGACCGCAAGACCAGCGTGCGACCGGTGTTCATGCTGGAGAAGCTGCTCTCCATGTCGTACTCGCCGGATGGCCAGAACATGGTGTTCAGCGCGGTCCGGGAGGGCCGCACCGACCTCTACCTGTACTACCTCATCGGCAACCGGCAGGAACAGCTCACGAACGACCAGTTCGATGACCTGGAACCGGCGTTCACCCTGGATGGCCGCGGGATCCTGTTCGCCAGCGACCGTATGGACGACACGCTGCGCAGCCAGCCGGCCAACGCGGACGTGGCCCTGGTGAACGGGCACAAGGACATCTTTCTCTACGACCTGGCCGGCCGCTCCTCCCTGGTGCGCCGGCTCACCAGCACCAGCTACGCCGATGAGTCGGCCCCGATGCCCTTGGACAGCATGGCCTTCACCTACCTGGGTGATGCCTCAGGGCTGCGCGACCGCTACCGGGTGCGCTATGACAGTGTGGTGAGCCATGTGGACACCACCATCCACTACCGCTACTTCGCCGTGAACGACCGGATCACCCGGGGCCGGCGTTCCGTGCTGGAGCACGATGTGCACGCCCGCACCGGTCGCCTGGCCGAGCTGGTGTTCGAGAACGGCCGCTACCACCTGCGCATGGGTCGGACCACCCCTGGCACCGATGGCCTGGGCGAGACCTCACCCACCGACGCGCGGCCCGATCGTCGGGAACCGCTCAGTGACCAGAACGACCCCCTCGATCAGGTGGTGAAGGTGGCCCCCCGCGTACCAAGGCCCGTCGGGGAGCCGGTGAACGTGGACAATTACCAGTTCAGCGATGAAAGCGCCCCGCCGCCCGCCCGCCCCTTGGAAGCGCTGCCCCAGACCATCGCCACCAACCCCACCACCGCAGCACCCGGCGACACCCTGGCGGACCGGCCCCTGGTGTTCCCCGAGCAGCGCAACTACCACGTGAACTTCGCCACCGACGCGGTGCTCACCCAGGTGGACAACAGCTACAACGCCGCCTTCTACCAGCCCTTCACCGGCGCGCAGAACCTGAACCCGGGCCTCAGCGGCATGATCCAGATGGGGATCAGCGACCTCTTCGAGGACCACAAGATCATCGGCGGCTTCCGCCTGGCGCTCGACCTCAACAACAACGACTACTTCCTCACCTACATCAACCTCAAGCGCCGGTTGGACAAGCGCTTCACGGTGCAGCGCCAGACCCTGCAGGGTGTTTCCCGCTTCGGGGTGGTGAAGGTGCAGACCCATCTGGCCAACTACCAGGTGAGCTGGCCCTTCAGCGAGCTGGCCAGTGTGAGGGCCTCCCTCCTGTACCGCCACGACCGCTACGTGCTGCAGAGCACCGACCTGCTCAGCCTGCAGGAGCCCAACTTCTACGACCAGATGGCCGGTGGCAAGCTGGAGTACGTGTATGACAGTTCGGTGCCGCGCGGCCTCAACCTGTACACCGGCTGGAAGTTCAAGGTCTTCGGCGAGTACTACATCCAGCCGGACGAGGGCAACAGCGACATGCAGGTGCTCGGCCTGGATGCACGCCATTCGCTGCGCATCCATCGCGACCTGGTGCTGGTGAACCGCCTGGCCGGTGCCACCAGCCTGGGCAGCCGCCGCATCATCCACTTCCTGGGCGGGGTGGACAACTGGCTCTTTCCCCGGGTGGACAACAGCATCCCCATCGACTTCGAGCAGAACTACTTCTACCAGAGCAACGCCACGCCGATGCGGGGCTTCTACTTCAACGCGCGCAACGGCACTTCCTTCGGGGTGCTCAACACGGAGATCCGCTGGCCGATCTTCCGCTACCTCGTCAACCGGCCCATGCGGTCGGACTTCCTCCAGAACTTCCAGATCGTGGCCTTCGGCGATCTGGGCGTGGCATGGACCGGCCCCGATCCCTACAGCGAGGAGAACACCTTCAACCAGCAGGTGATCGACAGCAACCCGCTGCTCATCACCATCAAGAACCAACGGGAGCCCATCGTGGGCAGTTATGGCGCCGGCGTGCGCGCGCGGTTGCTCGGCTACTTCGTTCGTGCGGACTGGGGATGGGGCGTGGATGATGGCCGCGTGCTCGACCCCGTGTTCCACCTCTCCCTCAGCCTCGATATCTGAACCATGTCCGCCACGGCCGTCGGTCTGCTCCTGCTCATCGGCCTGCTGGCCGGCATGCTCAGCGGCTTCGTCGGCGTGGGCGGCGGCATCATCATGGTGCCCGCGCTCGTGTGGCTCATGGGCTATGGCCAGCATCAGGCCCAGGGCACGAGCCTGGCCGTGCTGGTGTTGCCCGTGGTGGCCATCGCCGCCTGGAACTACCACCGCCAGCACCCGCTCGACCTCCGTGCCGTGGGCCTCATCGCCGGCGCCTTCGTGCTGGGCGGATACCTCGGCAGCCGCATGGCGCTCAGCATCCCCGCTGATGCGGTCAAGCGTGTCTTCGGCCTGGTGATGCTGGTGGCCGCCCTCAAGCTCATCCTCGGCAAGTGATCGCACGCATCCGGAAGGAACTGGAGGCCCTGGGGGACCGGCCTGTGCAGTGGCGCAGGTGGATGCATCAGCACCCCGAGCTCTCCTTCCACGAGGAGGGCACCGCCGCCTTCGTCGCCTCTGTGCTGAAGGCCGAAGGCCTCATCGTGCGCGAAGGGCTCGCCCGCCATCCCGACCGGCCGGCCGGCACGGGCCTCATCGCCCTCGTCACCGGGTCCCGCTCCCCGTCCGAACGCTGCTTCGCGCTGCGCGCCGACATGGACGCCCTGCCGATCCCGGAGGTGGGCAAAGCCGGGTATTGTTCGCTCCATCCGGGCGTGATGCACGCCTGCGGGCATGACGCGCACACCGCCATGGTGCTCGCAGCGGGCCTCGCGTTGCACCGGATGCGTGAGGCCTGGAGCGGCACTGTGATGCTCGTGTTCCAGCCCGGCGAGGAGAAGGAGCCCGGCGGGGCCAGCCTCCTGGTGAAGGAAGGGGCCCTGACGGATCCGGCGCCAACGGGCATCCTGGGGCAACACGTCACCCCGGAACTGGCCTCGGGCAAGCTCGGTTTCCGCAGTGGTCCCTTCATGGCCGCCGCCGACGAGCTCTACCTCACCGTGCGCGGTCGTGGCGGGCATGCGGCCAAGCGCGCCGAGCTCGTGGACCCCATCCTCATCGCCGCCCGCCTGCTGCCTGTGCTCTACGAGGCGGCCGAACGCGCCAAGCCGGCCGGAGAGCCCATGGTGATGAGCTTCGGTCGCTTCCTCGCCCAGGGCGCCACCAACATCGTTCCGGACGAGGCGCGCCTGGACGGCACCCTGCGCACCTTCAATGAGGAGCTTCGGGCCATGCTCCATGACCTGCTGCCGCGCGTGTGCACCGGCGTGGCGAAGGACATGGGCGGGGAGGCGGTGCTGCGGATCGTGAAGGGCTCGCCCGTGGTGAAGAACGACCCGGCGCTCACCGCTCGGATGCGGGATGTAGCGGTGCAGCTGGTGGGCGCGGACAACGTGGTGGACATGGACATCCGCATGGGCGCCGAGGACTTCGCCTACTACACGCACGTGATGCCCGGCTGCTTCTTCCGCCTGGGCACCGGCAACCCCGCCAAACCCGGGACCCAGAGCGGATTGCACACCGCGGCCTTCGACATCGACGAGGAGGCGATGACCCTGGGGGCCGCGATGATGATGGCCGGTGCGCTGAACGAGCTTCAGTGATCC
>JADLBK010000207.1 GCA_020847755.1 Flavobacteriales bacterium
CCTTCCTTCAGGTCCTTGAGGATCTGCGTTTGCTGCGCGCTGCTGCGGAAGCGGTTGATGTAGTCCACGCGCACGGGCAGGCCCTTCATGCGGTTGGAAAAACTCTTCCAGTGCTGCAGCGCCAGGATGGTGGTGGGCACGAGCACCGCCACCTGCTTGCCGTCGCACGCCGCCTTGAAGGCCGCGCGGATCGCCACCTCGGTCTTGCCGAAGCCCACATCGCCGCACACCAATCGATCCATCGGCGTGCCTTTCTCCATGTCGCGCTTCACGTCCTGCGTGGCCTTCAGCTGGTCGGGCGTGTCCTCGTAGATGAAGCTGGCCTCCAGTTCGTGCTGTAGGTAGTTGTCCGGCTGGTAGGCGAAGCCCGGCTTGCTCTTGCGTTGGGCGTAGAGATTGATCAGGTCGAAGGCGAGGGCCTTCACCTTGGCCTTGGTCTTCTCCTTCAGGTTCTTCCAGGCGGGCGTGCCGAGCTTGCTCACCTGAGGGGCCTTGTCGCCCTCCCCGCCGCTGTACTTGCTCACGCGGTGCAGGCTGTGGATGCCCACGTACAGGATGTCGTTGTCGCGGTACTTCAGGCGGATCGCCTCCTGCAAGCTGCCGCCAGCATCGATGGTCTCCAGTCCGCTGAACACCCCGATGCCGTGGTCGATGTGCACCACCAGGTCGCCGGGCTTCAGCTGCGTGAGCTCCTTCAGCGTGAGTGCCTGTGAGTTTTTGCGGAAGCCCTCCTTCAGCCGGTAGCGGTGGTAGCGCTCGAAGATCTGGTGGTCGGTGTACAGCGCCAGCTTCAGCTCGGGGTCCACGAAGCCCTCATGCAGGTCGAGCACCAGCGGCGTGAAGGCCACCTCATGCTCCATGTCGTTGAAGATGGTGTAGAGGCGCTCGCTCTGCTTGGCACTGTTGCACGCGATCAGGTTGGTGTAGCCCGCGTTCTGCTTGTTGTGCAGGTCTCCGCTGAGCACCTTGAACTCCTTGGCGAAGGTTGGTTGTGGTCTCTGTTGGAAGTCAACGATCACAGATAATTGCTGATTCGCTGATTCCTGATCCGCGCTGCGGATGAAGACCTTGCGGAAACCGAGTGTGCTCTTGATCAACTCCGTGTCGGTCGCAAGCAATTCGCCAGGCGTGGGATGCTTGTCCTTCTCGGGAAGACGCTCGTACACGTCGTTCAACAATTTCAACTGCTTGGTAGCCGCATCGCCGATGGCCTGCAGGTCGCGGAGCCAGATGACGGTATCCTCTGGCAGTTGCGCGAAGAAGGTCTGCTGCCTCGCTGCATCCTCATC
Organism: Flavobacteriales bacterium; assembly: GCA_020847755.1. Lineage (GTDB taxonomy): Bacteria > Bacteroidota > Bacteroidia > Flavobacteriales_F > PHOS-HE28 > PHOS-HE28. The sequence goes on from JADLBK010000207.1 coordinate 1,290, forward strand.
CTGAAGGTCGGGCACGATCACCGCTTCGGCGAGGAACTCCACGGTCAATTGGTCCTGCGGGTCGAAGCGACGCACGCTCTCCACGCAGTCGCCGAAGAGCTCGATGCGGTACGGCTTATCACTGCCGTAGCTGAACACATCCACGATGCCACCGCGGATGCTGTACTGCCCCGGCTCGTAGACGAACTCCACGCGGGTGAAGCCGGTCTCTTCCAGCCATTCCTGCAGCGTGTCGATGGGCAGCTCTTCCTTGCGCTTGACGGTGAGCGTGTTCTTCGCCATCTCTTCCTTGCCGATCACCAGCGGGACCAGCGCTTCGGGGTAGGTGATGATGACCAGTCCTTCGGGCTGCTTCATGAGCGCCTCAAGGACTTCCGTGCGGGTCACACGCTCTCCGTCATGGTGCCCTTCGGGGTCGTAGGCTGACCGCGAGGGTGCGGGATAGAAGAACAGGTCGTCATGCTTGCGGTCACCTGTCGGTCGACCCGGTGGGTCGACGCTACGCGCGTTGCTCCGAAACGCCTCCAGGTCGTTCAGGAAATACGCGGCCTCTTCGCGGTCGGTGAGCACGAACACGTGCACACCACCGTGTTGCTCGATCACGGCGTTTGCGATGAAGGCTTGCGCCGAACCGATGGTGCCGGCGATCCGCACGCGGGCGGACTTCTCGCGCAGGCCATCGGCCACGCGGGCCACGCGGGCATCGGAGCGGTAGAGGGTGAGGAGGTCCGCAAGGCTGCGGACGGGGAGGGAGGTGATGGACATGGACGCTGAAAAGCCCGAAACCCGGTGCCGGCATTTCCGGGCATCGGGTTCGGGGACCGGGCAAAGCTACGGGTCAGGTCACCTGTGCAAGGCGGGCCGGGGGGGCCGGACCATGTCGCGCTTCTTCCGGTTCATGTCATCCGGTGCGGGGCGGAGGGGCCGCCCGTCCTCCCTTTGGCCCGGAAACCAACGGACATGCTCGCTACCCTGCCCCTCAGCCCCTGCCTGGAGCCGCGCCACGTGGCCATGCTCGACACCGTCGCCACGCACCTGCTGGTGACCCACGCCACCCGGCGGTCCAGGCTCCCCGAGGCCGTTCCGTCCAGCGACCTGCGCATCGTGCGGTCCACCCCGACGGCCGATCCGGCCGCGCGGCGCATGGACCCCGCGGCCTACACCCATGCCGTGAAGGCCCATTCGGACGCCCTCCTCCGGTTCGTGGCGAAGCACCTGCGCGACCGCGACGAGGCGAAGGACATCGTGCAGGAGAGCTTCCTGCGGCTGTGGACGCGGCTGGACGCGGTGACGGTGACCGGGGCCCGGAGCTACCTGTTCAGCACGGCGCACCGCCTCATCGTGGACCGGACGCGTCGCCGGAAGTACCTCGACCGCTACGAGGACCGGCACGAGGCGGTGCTCACCGTGCAGCAGCCCAAGGCCGGCCTGCGGGGCGCCCTGGATGCGGCGTTGGCCCGGTTGAGCGAGCGTCAGCGGGCGCTGGTGCTCCTGCGCGACCGCGATGGGCACAGCTACGCGGACATCGCCACCCTCACGGGGCTTGACGTGGACCGGGTGAAGGTGTACCTGTTCCGGGCGCGGCAGGCGATGCGGTCCCAGCTGGGCGGCCTGGAGCAGTGGGTGTGACCGGGCGCGGGCAGGGCCGGCTCACGCTTTCATCGCCGCCTCCACCATGTTCCTGCTGCCGATGTAGAGCGGGCAGCGCTGGTGCAGCTCGGTGGGCTTCAGGTCGAGGATGCGGGTGGTGCCATCGGTGGCCATGCCGCCGGCCTGTTCCACCAGGAAGGCGAGCGGGTTGGCCTCGTACAGCAGGCGCAGCTTGCCTTTCGGGGCCTTGGTCGTGCCGGGGTACAGGTAGATGCCACCCTTCAGCAGATTGCGGTGGAAGTCCGCCACCAGGCTGCCGATGTAGCGGGCGCTCATCTTCTTCCGCTTGCAGGCGTCGATGTAGTTCCGCACGCCGTCGCTGAACTCGGTCCAGTTGCCCTCGTTGATGGAGTAGATGGTGCCGTCCGCCGGGGTCTTCATGTCCGGATGGCTCAGGCAGAAGGTGCCGATGCTGGGGTCGAGCGTGAAGCCGTTGACGCCGTGGCCCGTGGTGTACACGAGCATGGTGCTGCTACCGTAGATGATGTAGCCGGCTGCCACCTGTGCGCTGCCGGGCTGCATGAAGTCCTCCATCGTGGCCTTGTCGCCCGTGCTCACACGGCGGAAGATGCTGAAGATGGTGCCGATGCTC
>JADLBK010000208.1 GCA_020847755.1 Flavobacteriales bacterium
ACTGCCAAGTGAGCCGGGGCCGAACTGCAACGCGGACTGGACGCTCTCAACAGATGGTACCATTGAACCACGACCGAACATTGCACAGGCGCGGGAAGCCGAGGTGACCAGGACAAGGGATCTGCTTGGGCTGAATGACAATGCTGACTTGGTGGATGAACGGAAGCGGTGGTTCGATACCGCCTATGAGGTGTTCGTGAGCACACCGGCCGCACTTCCGACATTTCTGCAAGCCAACCCTTACCGCCACATCCTGGCCACCGCATTTTGAACCGCTTCGAATGACCCACCCCGTCAAACTCCCACGCAAGCTCATCGAGGTGGCTTTGCCGCTCAACGCCATCAACGAGGCGGCGGGTAAGGAGAAGAGCATACGGCATGGGCACCCGAGCACCTTGCACTTATGGTGGGCACGCCGTCCATTGGCTGCGGCGCGTGCGGTGCTCTTCGCGCAAATGGTGAACGACCCCGGCTACGAGCGCCACCTGCAACGCGGCTACAAACGCGAGAAGGCAGCGGCCGAACGCGAGCGGCTCTTCGGCATTCTGGAGCGGCTCGTATTGTGGGAGAACACGAACAACCCCGATGTGCTGGCGGAAGCTCAGGCAGAGATCCGCAAGAGCTGGGTGGAGACCTGCAAGCTGAACGCGAACCACCCGCTGGCCGCCGAGCTCTTCAACCCCGACGAGCTGCCCGCCTTCCACGATCCCTTCGCAGGTGGTGGTGCCTTGCCCTTGGAAGCGCAGCGCTTGGGCCTGGAAGCCTATGCCAGCGACCTGAACCCTGTGGCCGTGCTCATCAACAAGGCCATGATCGAGCTGCCGCCGCGCTTCGCCGGCAGGCCGCCTGTGGCACCGCCGCCCAAGGGCAGCAAGCAGACCCAACTCACCGATGAGGACTGGAGCGGCGCCCGTGGCCTGGCCGAGGATGTGCGCCGCTACGGCGCGTGGATGAAGGAGGAAGCCCAGAAACGCATCGGACACCTCTATCCCAAGGTGACCATCACCGCCGCCATGGCCGCCGAACGGCCCGACCTGCAAGGCCTGGTGGGCAAGGAACTCACCGTGATCGCTTGGCTGTGGGCGCGTACCGTGCCCAGTCCCAATCCGGCTTTTGCGGGGAAGATGGTCCCGCTGGCGTCTACCTTTTTGCTTTCGAAGAAGGAAGGGAAGGCCGCATGGGTTGAGCCGAATGTGGTTGGCGAGCGCATCATCTGCCACGTGAGAGCGGGTAAGAACGCTCCTGTGAATGCAGAAGCTGGCACCAAAGCGGATGGCCGTGGCGCCAATTTCAAGTGCCTATTGAGCGATACCCCCATCAGCGGTGACTACATCAAGGACATGGGGCAGCAAGGCAGGATGCGTGAGCAGCTGATGGCCATGGTGTTGGATGGTCCGAAGGGGCGGATTTACCTCTCACCTACTGAAGAACAGGAACGAACGGCGCGCAGCGTGCATGTAGAACGGAAGCCGATGGGTCCTGTGCCCGCTCGACTCACTGGTGGCACCTGCTACATCTATGGCCTCACCGATTGGAACCACCTCTTCACCGACCGCCAGCTCCTTGCCCTCAACACCTTCAGCGAACTGGTGGCCGAGGCGGTGCAGCAGGCCGAAGCCGATGCCCTCAACGCCGGCTGGGCCAACGAGGGTCTGGGCCCGGAGCAAGGCGGCACGGGGGCAAAGGCGTATGCGGAGGCAGTGGGGACGTATCTCGGAATAGCGCTCAGTCGACTAACGGACATCTGCAATGCACTTTGCCGTTGGGAGGTGACCAAGACGCAGGTGCGGAATCTCTTTGGTCGGCAAGCGATTCCCATGATCTGGGATTTCGCCGAGAACAACGTCTTCGCCGACGCCGCTGGTGATTATTCGATCAGTCTGTCGAATCTGTTGAAAGCACTGGAGCGACTTCCCGCCTCAGGGAGCGGTTCGGTGCTTATGCTCGATGCACAGCGCCAAGAGCTTTCCACCAACAAGGTGATCTCCACCGATCCGCCGTACTACGACAACATCGGCTACGCGGACCTGTCGGACTTCTTCTATGTGTGGTTACGCAAGGGCCTGCGGCCCATCTATCCGCAGTTGTTCGGCACGCTCAGCACCCCGAAGGCGGAGGAATTGGTGGCCACGCCCTATCGGCACGGCGGCAAGGAAGCGGCGGAGACTTTCTTCATGGATGGCATGACCGAGGCCATCCACAACCTGGTGGAGCGCGCGCATCCGGCCTTCCCGGTTACCATCTACTACGCCTTCAAGCAGAGCGATACGAAGGACGACAAGACCGCCAACAGCGGTTGGGAGACCTTCCTGCAAGCGGTGATCAATGCAGGCTTCGGCATCACGGGCACCTGGCCCATGCGCACCGAGTTGGGTAACCGCATGATCGGTTCGGGTACCAATGCACTGGCCAGCAGCATCGTGCTGGTGTGCCGCAAGCGCGCGGCCGAAGCGCCCACGGTGAGCCGCCGCGAGTTCCTGCGCGAGTTGAACGCCACCCTGCCCGAGGCCCTGGCCGAGATGACGCGCGGCGGCATCAACAGCCCCGTGGCCCCGGTGGACCTGAGCCAGGCCATCATCGGCCCCGGCATGGCCATCTTCAGCCAATACGCCGCCGTGCTGGAGAGCGATGGCACGCCCATGACGGTGCATACCGCCCTCACGCTCATCAACCGCTTCCTCGCCGAGGATGATCTGGACCCCGAGAGCCAATTCTGCCTGCATTGGTTCGAGCAACAGGGCTGGAGCGAGGGCCCCTACGGCAGCGCCGATGTGCTGTGCCGCAGCAAAGGCACCAGCGTGGAAACGCTGAAGCAGGCCGGGGTGGTCACCAGCGGTGGCGGCCGCGTGGGCCTGGTGAAGTGGACCGACTACCCCGATGGCTGGCACCCCGAACGCGACCCGCGCATTCCAGCATGGGAAGCCCTGCACCATTTGATCCGAGCCTTGGACCAACACGGCGAGGAAGCCGCGGGAACCTTGCTGGCCAGTTTGGCCACCCGCGCCGAGGGCATGCGCACACTGGCCTACCGCCTCTACACCTTGTGCGAGCGGCAGGGTTGGGCAGAGGATGCCCGCGCCTACAACACCATCATCACCGCATGGCCGGCCATTGAGACCATGAGCACCAAGGCGCCCCGGCCCAGGAACGCCCAGATCGATCTGGAACTATGAGCACCATACGACCCTGGCGCGAGATCGCCGTACCGCACGCCGATGTGCAGCGTGGCACCTTCCAGCAGGCCGAGTTCGCTGCGGACCTCAGCATGGTGCATGCGGGCCAGGCCGCTGCGGAGTACCAGGACACCGAACTCTTCTATGCCCGCACCTTCGTCACCGAGGGCATGCGGCTGCTGCTCGGCAACGTGATCAAGCGCCTGCTGGGCAAAGGCGGCGATCCCGTGATCCAACTGCAAACGGCCTTCGGTGGCGGCAAGACGCACACTCTGCTGGCCGTGTACCACATGGCCCTGGGCAAGGTGCCCGCGCACAAGATCGAAGCGCTGCGCCCCCTGTTGCAGGAGGCTGGTGTGAAGGAACTGCCCGCCGCGCGGTTGGTGGTGCTCGATGGCATCCAGCTCGGCCCCGACCAGCCCAAGGTGATGGACGGCATCATGGTGAACACCCTGTGGGGCCAACTGGCCTGGCAGCTGGGTGGCGCCAAGGCCTACATGGCCGTGAAAGAGAGCGACCAGTCCGGCACCTCGCCCGGCAAGGACAGCCTGGCCGCCTTGCTGAGCGAACATGGTCCGTGCATCATCCTCATGGACGAGGTGGTGGCCTACTTCCGCCAGTTCGAGGAAGGACGCCAGTACGCGGGCGGCACCTACGAGAGCAACCTCACCTTCATCCAGGCGCTCACCGAAGCGGCGCGCTCGGTGCCGAACGCGGTGCTGCTGGCCTCATTGCCGGAGAGCGACCGCGAGGCGGGTGGTGCGCGCGGCATCATGGCCCTGCGTGCCTTGGAGCACTACTTCCAGCGCATCCAGGCCCTGTGGAAGACGGTGAGCCCCGAAGAGGCCTTCGAGATCGTGCGGCGCCGTCTGTTCGAGGGCATCCAGGACAAGGAGGGCATGCGCAACACGTGCAAGGCCTTCGCCAAGTACTACCAGAAGGAGAAGGACGAGCTGCCTGCCGAAGTGCGCAACGAGCGCTACACGGAGTTGATGGAGCAGGCGTATCCCA
>JADLBK010000209.1 GCA_020847755.1 Flavobacteriales bacterium
CGCAGAGGTCCACCAGGGTGTCGCGGGGCAGCGCGATGGGGACGCGGTCACCGATGGTGACGGTGATGCTGTCCGACACGGGACAATCGGGGTGGACCTGCGTCACCGCGTAGGTGCCTGAGCTGTCCACGAGGAGCGCGGGACCGATGTGGCCGGTGTTCCACAGGTGGCCGGCCCCGGGATCCGGGTCGATCACCTGCAGCAGCACAGGCCCGCAGGCGCTGGTGTCCGGTCCCAGCTGGGGGGCCTCCACCGACCGCACGCTCACATCGTCCACGTAGTAGTAGCTCCAGTCCGTGAGCGGGTAGTTGGTGGTCACCTGCAGGAAGGCGAGGCCCGGGCCCTGGAAGTTGCCGATCGTGAGCGTGGTGTAGGCGCTGTCGGCCGTGAAACAGCCGGCGATGCGGGTCCATCCGGTCTTGTCATCAAGCCACCCCGCAGGGCCCCATGCCACCTGTGGGATGCGGTCGATGGCGTGGTCGTCCGTGCGGGTGGGTGGCGCCATGCTGAAGAGCGCACCGAGGTCGTTCACGGCGTACTTCGACACATCGGCGAGGCTGACATGGAACGAGACGGTGTAGGTGGTGCCCGGCGTGAGGGGAGGCGAGAGCGCGTGCGTGATGTACTCGCGGTAGCTGTTCGGTTGTTGGGCGTTGATGTCGAAGCCGCCGAACGCGTAGAGGCCGGTGTAGCCGTTCCCGGAACGTGCCGGTTCATCGCCCATCTGGTTGTCGGGCACGCTCATGCTGAAGGGCACGCCGAGACACGCGTTGAAGTAGTCGCTCGTACCGGCGGTGGGACGGTTCCAGCCCATGCAGCGCTCGATCTGGCTCACGTAGTCCGGGCAGAGGATGTACAGCTCCATGTCGCCGTTGGCCACATGGTCCTGTGCGCCCAGGGGCATGGTGCCGAACAGCATCCAGGGGAGGAGGAGCGGGCGACGCATCACCCGTGGGACGCAGGGACCGCCCCGGCTGCTGCACGGACGAAGACCGGTGGTTCGGCCGGTGATGGCCGGTGGGATGATCGGTGCGGCCCCGACCGTTCCGGCAGCAGCGCTTCAGGCGCTCACTGCACCGGGGGCGGTGCGGTCGCGGACCGTTTTCGCTCCGCAGGGGTGGGGCTCCGCTTCCAGGTGGGGGCGTAGGGCTTGAACCGTCCGGAGGCTTCCGCATCGGCCGGGCTGAGGAGGCCGTCCATGTAAGCGGCCACCGTGGGTGCCGCTGGATGCCTGCGGTCCTTGAGGATCAGCATGGCGGCATTGGCCCCGGCGCGCACGGCGATGGGCACCCCACCGCCCAGCTCGGCCCAATGGCCGCCCAGGTACAGCCCCTTCACCGGAGTGCGATAGTGCGCGATGCCCGCTTTGAAGTTCGCCTTGCCCGGTCGCGCGCCCATCATGCTGCCGTTGCGGTTGCCGGTGTAGCGCCAGTGCGTGATCGGTGTGGCCACGTCGCAGTACACGATGTGCTTGGAGAGGCCCGGGGCCAGGCGCTCCTCCACGCGGCGGATCAGCGTCGCCGCGTACTCCTGCTTCAACCGTTCGTACGCCTCGCCCCGCTCGGCGCCATCGGCCCCGGTGCGCCAGCGGTCGTGGTCCGAGAACTCCGCCGGGATGTAGATGGTGAGGGTGCCCATGCCGTGCGGCGCCAGGCTCGGGTCGCGCAGGGAAGGGGCCAGCAGGCTGATGCCCACCTCGTCCGGTCCGCCGGTGCATTGTCGTTCGCGCGGCACGTCATCCTTGCTGAGGTAGATCATCTCCTCGCCGAAGCCGAAGCTCTCGGTGGGCCGGTCCAGGGCGAGCCCAACGGTGACCGAGCTGGGATAGAGCTCCGCCTCGCGCAGCTTGCGCCTGAGCTTCTCCGGCACGGAGCCCGGAGGCAGCATGCGTTCATACAGGGCCTCCACATCGCATGCGCCCACCACCTGGTCCGCCCCGACCTCGTGGGTGATGCCACGCTGGGTGAACCGCACCCCGCAGGCGTGGCCGTTCCGCAGCAGCACCTGATCCACCCGGCATTTGTAGTGCACCTCGTTGCCCAGGCTGGTGATCACGTGCACCAGCCATTCGGGGAGGACCTGGCTGCCGCCCACCGGGGGCAGTTGATAGTCACCGACATAGGCCCAGCCGATGGGCACCAGGCAGCTCAGCAGGTCCATCTCCGAAGCGAAGACGCGCTGCAGGCGTTCGTCCTTGAAGTACTTCGACAAGCCGCGGCGCACGCCCTCCTTGCCGGTATGGCGGAGGTGGGGCAGGAAGGGACGCGCGAACTTCAGTTTGGTGAAGAGGTGGAGCACCTTGCCCCAGGGACCCTTCGATTCCTCGGTGCGCATGAAGGTGCCCAGGCCGTCGAAGGCCCGGCCGATGCGCCGGGCATCGCGGAAGAAGCGCTCGATGCCGGCCCGTTCGCGGGGGAACTCGCGGATCCACTGCTCCTTGAGGTCATCGGGCCGGTCGGTGAGCAGGTAGTCGAAGCTGTCGCCCTTGTACCGCTTGATCCGCTTCTGTGGGGCCGCCGTGGGATGGTCCGGACCGATCAGGTCGAACACGCGTGTCACCAGGCCGTTCGGGCCAAGTTGGTTGAGCCAGTGGATGGCGCTGTCGAACCGGTGGTCCTTGCGCCGGAAACCGGCCAGGTAGCCGCCGGGGCGCGCATCCATCTCCAGCACGCACACGCTGAGCCCGGCGCGCGAGAGCAACGCGGCGCTCGTGAGCCCGCCGAGGCCGGCACCGATCACCACGACATCATACCGGGAACGAAAGGGGGAGGCGCGCATCACGGGATCTACCGCACAGGTCAGGGTGGTTCGGCACCACGCCCTTGAAGGGCGCGAAGTACGGGACAGAACGCGGCGCCCCGACATTCTGTTCGGCGAAGGGGCACGGCGTCGTTCCGGCCGGGAGCGCATTGGCAGGCTCCGGGCGCGTGGGTGTTCGCTTCCGGTGCCGTGCTCGACAGGGCACGCGCGGGCCTTCCGCCGCAGGCCGCGCTCGTGCTGCACGATGCCACAGGGCGCGTGGTGCGGCGCATCGGTCCCGGAGAGATGGTGAAGTTGCCGGACGTGGCGGGGAGCTACGTGCTGTACGCTCCTGGCAGCGCAACAGGCCCGGTGCGCGTGCTGGCCCACCAGGCGCGCTCAGCGCACCTTCAACAGGTCCTTCACCTGCTGGCGACGGCCGTTCTGCAGGCGGCAGTGGTACACCCCGGCCGGCAGGTCCTCCAGGTCCACGTCCACCGTGTGCGTGCCCGCAGGCATGTCCTGGTTGCGCACCAGGCGCACTACGCGGCCCTGATCGTCGAAGATGTGGATGGCCACCCGGCCGCCCTCGCTGGTGAAGCGCAGGCTGGTGCGATCGGTGAACGGATTGGGCCAGGCCTCCAGCAGGCTGGTGCCGCTGCCCTGATTGGCCTCGTGGATGCCGATGCCGAGGCAGCCGTCGGGGTCCACCACGGCCAGGGGCTGGTAGGTGTTCAGCAGCACGGTGTCCACGTCGGCCTGGGCCATGCAGAACCAGTCGCGCAGCACGCTGGCGTACACGCTGCGGAAGTCGTACTGCATGGGCAGGTTGGTGGTGAAGTTGGTGTTGGGGCTGATGGTGGGGTTGTTGCCCAGCAGCCCGGGCATCACCTGGGTGCCGAAGAGGAACATCGGTGCGGCCGCACCATGGTCGGTGCCGCCCGAGGCATTGCTCATCACGCGGCGCCCGAACTCGCTGAAGGTCATCCCCAGCACACGGTCCTGCAGGCCCAGCAGCTGCAGGTCGTCCTGGAAGGCGCGGATGGCATCGCTGACGCCTTGGAGCAGGTCGGCATGCACCCCGGCGGTGGTGTCGTTGGTGAGCGTCTGCTGCGCATGGGTGTCGAAGCCCTGGTCGCTCACCCAATAGATCTTGGTCTTGAGACCGCCGCAGATGAGCTGCGCCACGATCTTGAGGGCCTGGGCCAATTGCGCGCCCGGCTGGTTGCCCGTGGGGTACAGCGTGCTCTGGTTGCAGCCCACCTGCGCGGCGGCGTTGATCACATCGCCGTATTGGTCGGTCTGGCGCTGCACGGTGCGCACGAAGTCCAGCTTGCCGCCCTTGCAATCGGCCGACACCGGGTCGGTGTAGATGTTGTTGGCGAGGTTGAGGGGGTCGTTGGTGTTGTAGATGGCCGCGCCCATGCTGACGCCGAGGTGCTGCAGGCCCGGGCCGATGGGGCCGCCCACGCGGATGGCGAGCGGGTCGGGCATGTCGGTGTTGGGGAAGCCCACCGGGTAGTTGGGGTATTCGAAGTGCAGGAAGCGTCCGGCCCATCCGCTGTCCAGCAGCTGGTTGGCGTCGGCGCCCGTCTCCCAGATGTCGGTGCTGCGGAAGTGGCTGAAGTTGGGGTCGGGATAGCCCACGCTCTGGATGATGGCCAGCTTGCCGTCGTCCCACAGGTCCATCAGCCCCGTCATCCGGGGGTGCAGGCCGGTGGCGCCGTTGGTGCCGCTGAGCGGCAGCACGCTGGTCTCGGGCACCAGCACGTTGCTGCGGAACTGGCTCAGCAGCTGGTACTGGTCGATGGGGATCACGGTGCTGAGGCCATCGTTGCCGCCATAGAGCTGCACCACCACCAGCACGCGGTCCTCGCCCACGCCGTTGAGCAGGGGCGCCAGCATGGGGTTGGAGAAGCCGCGGACCGTGAAGCCGCCCACGGTGGCCATGGACATCGAGCGGAGGAAGTTCCTGCGTTGCATGGTCGGTGGGTTCAGTGGATGTGGGTCTCGGCGGCGCCCAGCATGTCGACGGTGAGCCAGAGCAGGATGGTGGGCACCAGCTGCGCGGTCATGTCCTGCGTGTTGGGGTCGGCCACGTAGGTGGCGTAGGCGAAGGTCCAGTAGTAGTCCTGCGACTGTCCCAGCAGCAGGATGCTCGTCTTCAGCTGGTCCCTCACGGCCTGGCTGATGGGGGCGCCGTAGTACAGTTCCACCATGTCCACCAGCAGCTGGTTGGGGTCGCCCGGGTTGCTCAGCTGTTCGCAGAAGGCCACCAGATCGATCTTCAGTTCCAGGTTCTGGCTCTGCGGTTGGTAGAGGTTGGCCGGGGTGGAGAAGCCGGTGTACACGATGCCCTGCAGGCTGAAGTTGCGCGCCGGGAAGGTGGCCGTGTCCACCCAGATGTCGTCGTACTGCGGGAACTGGTAGTAGGCGGGCCATCCGGCCACGTTGGGCGGGTTGCCGATCTCCTGGCCGCAGTAGGCGATCAGGTAGTACACGTCCATCCACACGCGGTACTGCGCCTCGAACTGCGTGGCGTCGGGCATCGGCATGTTGAACATCCGCAGCGTGCCCACGATGAGGTCCGCCGGGCTCTTGATCATGCAGCCGCGCAGGTCGGCGGTGAAGAAGTGATCGCTGGTGAGCAGGGCCTGCATCACGATGCGGATCTGGTCGGGGGCGCCGGCGTTGTTGCGGAAGAGCTCGGCCAGCGGCTGGATCACATCGGTCTCGGCGGCGGCGCTGATCTCGCCGTGCACGAACCAGCGGTAGATCTCGCGGCAGATGAAGAGGCTCACCTCCTCCTTGGCGAAGATCATGTCCAGCAGGGCGTTCAGCTCGTTGGCGCCGCCGTTGAGGCCGGTCTGGCCCTGGATCGACGTGTTGTTGAAGAACGGGCTGAACTGCTTGTCGGTGATGGCGTGCAGGAAGGGCAGGAAGATGGTCTGCGGCACGATGGGTTGCCCGCCGCTGGTGGTCTGCACCGTCCATCCGGTGAGCACCTGCGCGGCCGCCTGCACATCGCTCTCGGTGTAACCGCTGCCCTGGCCCAGGGTGAAGAGCTCCATCAGCTCGCGCGCGTAGTTCTCGTCCGGTGCGGTGGCGATGTTCAGGTAGCCGTTGAGGTAGATGAGCATGGCGGGCTCCAGCGTCACGTCGTACATCAGCTGGCGCACGTTGCCCAGGCACGCATCGCGCAGCAGCTGGTTCAGGCTGTAGAGCGCCTCGGGCATGAAGACCGCGCCCACCTGGGTGGGCATGTGGTTGCTCCAGAAGAGGGTCATCTTCTCGCGCAGGTTCCGCTCCTGGCCCACGAACAGCCCCATCTGCCACGCGGCGAGGCTCTGGATGCGGTACCCGCGCGGATCGATCGGCGCCTGCGGATCGCTGGGCGTGTTCACCCAGGTGCTGCCGAACGGCACGTTCGGGTCCACCAGCGTGGGGTCGGGCTGGTTGTTGCCATCGGGCGCCGTGTACGCCTTGATCGGCGGCGGCACGTTGGTGCTGAAGGTGAGCAGGGCGTCCACCACCTGGTTGAGCGACATCCCTTGGAAGTGGACCATGTCCGCCGGCGTTACGCCGAAGAGCGTGCGACGGAGCAGGTGCAGCAGTTCCGGCCTGCCGAAGGGGCCGGTGTAGGGTTGGATGGCCATGGGCTGCGGTTCGGGTGCGGGGTTCGACGGGGAAGCCGGTCGATGGTTCAACCAAGGTAGGAGGATGAACAGCGCAGGTCCGATCCCCGGATGGTCTTTTCTTCAACAGGCCGTGGATAGGCAACGGACCGGTAACACGCCCTTAACGCTGCCCGGTGCCGATCAGCATGCCGGCCTCGCGCATCCAGGCCAGCGTGTCGGCCACCGAGCCATCGAAGGGGCGCGGGCTGAAGCCCAGGTCCCGCCGGGCCTTGTCGCTGCGGATGTCGCGGTGGCCTTCGAGCAGGGCGGTCAGCGCCTCGTGCGTCATCAGCGGCGTGCGCCCGGTGAGCCTGGCCTGGACACGGAACAGGGGCACCAGGGCCCGCAGCAGGGCCACCGGGGCCACGCGCTGAACCGTGCGGCGACCGCTCGCACGGCCCACGGCGGCGGAGAGCTCGCGCACGGTGCGGTAGCTGCCGCTCAGCAGGTATTTGTTCCCGGCCGCTCCACGGGTGAGCGCTTCCGCGATGGCCTGCGCCACGTCACGCACGTCCACGAAGTCGTAGCCACCGGGCGGCAGCAGCGGCACCCGGCCGTTGTGCAGGTCGGCGATGGCGCGGCCCAGCAGCGAGGGGCCATGGTCCATCGGACCGAAGACCGAGGTGGGGGCTAGGATCACGGCGTTGAGCCCGCCCGCGACGGCATCGAGCACCACGGCATCGCCCGCGGCCTTGCTGCGGTCGTAGGCCGGAGCGGTGGGGCGGGTGGCGGCCCGGGTCTCATCGAGCGGCGCGTCCAGCGGGTGGCTGTCGTAGCTGTGGATGCTGCTCACGTGCACCAGGCGGCGCACACCGTGGCGTTTCGCGGCGTTCACGATGTGGCGTGTGCCGTCCACGTTCACGCGGGGCACCAGCGGGTCGTTGTTGCTGTCGATGCTGATGCGGGCGGCCAGATGCATCACGGCGTCGCAGCCCGCCACGAACCGGTCCACCGCGTCGGCATCCAGCAGGTCGCCCGGCACGCGCTCGGCGTCGAGGTGGGCGATGCCGTCCGAGCGGCGGTGCACGAGCAGGCGCAGGGTGTGGCCCCGCTCCAGCAGCAGCGGGCAGAGCACGGTGCCGATGTGGCCGTTGGCGCCGGTGACCGCGATGCGCATGCTACCAGAGGAAGGGGATCACGGCCTTGCGGTCGCGCGGGTAGTCGGCGAAGCGCTCGCGGTACCAGGCGTGGTGGTTGTGGGCGCGCGGGGCCAGGTTGGCGAAGGTCCACACCGCGAAGCTGAGGGCGGGCAGCGACCAGGCGGCCAGGGCGAAGCCGGTCCACTCAAGGATCTCGCCGAAGTGGTTGGGGCAGCTGATGCGGTCGAAGAGCCCGCCGCGCGGGACCTGATAGCCGGTGCCAGCGGCGCGCAGGGCGATCAGCCGGGCGTCGGCCCAGCGGTTGATGCCCATGCCCGCGAAGAAGAGCAGCGCCCCGATCCCGGCCAGCGCATCGGGGAAGGGGCGGTCCGGTGGGGCGATGTGGCCGAGCCACCAGCCGTTGAGGCCGCCGTTGACCGCGTTGAACACCACGGCGCTCAGCACGATCAGCACGGGCATGCGCTTGCCGCTCGTGCGCAGGCGGAAGGGGAAGATCAGCGTGCGGTTGATGTAGTGCAGGGTCCACAGGCCGACGAGCAGCCAGGTGAGCGGGCCCTGCTCCCGCGGACCGAGCACCACCATCAGCGGGAACACGAGCAGGGCGGGCAGCTCCATCCAGAACCAGCCCCAGTGGTTGGGCAGGGTGGGGCCCCAGCCCGCCGTGGTATGGCGGCCGTAAGGTGCGCGCACCTTCAACAGCACCGGCAGGGTCACCACCGCCACCGCGATCCACAGCCCAACGGTCCAGGTGAACGCATCCATGCGGCGATGTTACGCAACCCGGTGTTGACCGTGCGCACTCCCCGCGGATCAGGGCCGCTTCACGAACCGCGCATGCACTGTACGCCCCGCACTGGTCACCTGCACCGAGTAGAGCCCGCTGGAGAGAAGGCTCACGTCCAGGCGCAGATCAGTGGCCGTCGCACGGTCCACCTGGCTCACGGTCCGGCCCGCCTGATCGATCACCCGCACCTGCACCCGTTCACCCATCCCTTCGGGCAGCAGCACATGCAGCGCATCGGTCGCCGGGTTGGGCAGCACCCGCAGGACATCGGCGCGAGCTTCATCACCCGCCACGCCGGAGGTCTGATCCACCACGAAGACCGCGTCGTTCGTGCGGATGGGGGCGTTGAAGTCGAAGTGGATGTCGGCGCGGTTGGCGACCACGGTGCCCAGGGGCAGGTTGTTGTCCGGGGTGAACCGGAAGGTGGCCGAGCCGTTGCTGAGCAGCGCGTCGGTGCCGCTGTCCGGCAGCATGATGTGGTCGAAGCGCAGGTCCAGCACACCGTTGATCAGGTGCACGGTGCACGGGTGCGTGCTGCCGATGAAGGTGAGCGTCGACGGGTCCAGCTCGGCGGGCAATGTGTCCACGAGCCGCACGTGTTCCGCGAGGAAGGTGCCGGTGTTCTGGAAGCGGATCGTGTAGGTCACCGGCGTGCCGTCCGCCACCTCCTGCGGGCTCAGCACGTCGGGCGTCACCAGCTTGTCGTTGGGGTCGTAGGAGCCCACCACCAGCGGCGTGATGGTCCAGGTGTCGTTCGTCGGGTCATCATCGGGTGTGGTGAGTTGCGCCGTACAAACGAGCTGCGTACCCAGCGGGACGTTGGAGGGCGTCAGGACCGTGGCGTGCAGCGCCACCACTTCGCCCAGTTCCAGCGTATCCAGGTCCCAGCTCAGCGTATTGCCGTTCAGCACAGCGGCCGGGTTGCTGGACACGAACTGCTGCAGCGGATCGAAGGACAGGTCCACCGTGCCATCGGTCCGCACGTTGCCGGTGTTGGAGACGAACACGGTGATCATCGTCTGGAAGCCTGGGCGTGGCGCGGGCATCATGGTGCCCCATCCCCCAAGGTCGTGCAGGGGCGCCGTGGCCGTCATCGCCAGCTGATGGCCGGGCGACGCAACGCCGTTGGTGACGGTGACCAGGTAGGGTGTACCGCTTTGCACGTCCGCCGCTCCTGGGGACACGATCAGTTCGTAGGTGCCTGCGGACAGGGGAAGCCAGAAGCTGCTGTCGGGTCCCGTGGTGGTCATCGAACTGCCCGGTACCGCACGCACGGTGCGGTTGAATATGGGATGGTCGCCCGGCCCGTAGCTGCCGTTCTGGTCCACGTCCAGGAAGACGAAGCCGCTGACCGGGTCGAAGCCTGCGGTATCACAGGCGCACGTGGTCGACCACACCTCGCCCACGGTCCAGGGGTCACCATCGTCACAAGGGAAACCGGTGTCCTGGTAGCCGAAGGTGGTGCCATCGCAATCGGTGTACGGCACGATGCACACACAGCTGGGGGACCACACTTCCGTGGTGGTCAACGGGTCGCCATCATCGCAGGGGGTACCCGGCCAAGCGTTCCCGAACTCGACGGCGTTGCAGTCGGTGATCCCGGTCCCCCGGCATACGCAGTCCACGTCCACCACGTCGTTGATGGTCAACGGACTACCGTCGTCGCAGACCATGCCGGGGAACAGCGGTCCACCCGGTGTGCCGGAGCAATCAAAGGGCAGGCCCACGCACACGCAATTGGCGTCCCACGTGTCGTTGCCGGTGAAGGGGTTGTTGTCGTTGCAGCTGGTCCCCGGCAGGGCGAAGCCGCCGGGCACGCCCAGGCAATCCACCTGGGAACGGACGGGCGCCGCGCAAAGCAGGGCACCCACAAGGCAGGACAGGACGACCGGTGGGCGCATGGCGACGGTGGTTGATGAAGCGAAGCTAGGGGTTCCGTGGGGACCGCACCGTTCGCCGTCGACCAAGGCGATGGGAGCGGGAATGACGTGCACCTTTGCGCTCCGCCTCCGCGCTCATGCTGCGGCGGACGACGCATGAAGCTCATCTCCTTCAATGTGAACGGCATCCGGGCCAGTGTGGGCAAGGGCCTGCACGACACGCTGCGGACGCTGGATGCCGACATCGTCTGCTTCCAGGAAACGAAGGCCACGCCCGAACAGGTGGCGCAGGCCCTGGCCGGCGTGGATGGCTACCACGTGAACGCCTACGGCGCGCTGAAGCCCGGCTACAGCGGCACGGCCATCGCCAGTCGGGAGAAGCCGTCCAAGGTCGACTTCGGCATCGGCATGAAGGGCCACGACGACGAGGGCCGCGTGGTCACCTGCGCGTTCAAGGACGTGGTGGTGGTGAACGTGTACACGCCCAACAGCGGCGAGGGCATGAAGCGGCTGGCCTACC
>JADLBK010000210.1 GCA_020847755.1 Flavobacteriales bacterium
CAAACCCCTCCGTGCCCGGCGCGTGGCGTGGGCCACGCGCAGGAGGGGGGGTCATGCGATCTTGCCCCCTGCTGAGCTGCGATCGCTCGCTGCTCCGCACAAGGAGGGGCACGGGGAGGTTTCCGCTTCGTGGGGTTCCCGGCGTGACTGAGGTGTTACCTCCCCCAAACCCCTCCTTGCCCGGCGCGTGGAGTGGTCCACGCGCAGGAGGGGGTGTCATGCGATCAAGCCCCCTCCTGAGCAGCGATCGCTCGCTGCGGGTGCACAAGGAGGGGTACGGGGTGGTTTCCTCTTCGTGGGGTTCCCGGCGTGACTGAGGTGTTACCTCCCCCAAACCCCTCCTTGCCCGGCGCGTGGAGCGATCCACGCGCAGGAGGGGAGTTCATTCGGTGACAGAAGGATCACGCAGCGCTGCACGGATCATGTCCAGCACGGCTTCCGGATCGCGGAGGAGTTCATGGTTCTCGATCCGGAGCACACGTATGCCCAAGTGACGCAGTTGTTCGTCCCGCATACCGTCATTCGCCGCACCGAGGACCTCTGCATGCCCCGCGCCATCGAGTTCGATCGCCAGGCGTTCGGCCGGACAGTAGAAGTCGAGCACGATGGAAGCACCGATGCTGTGCTGTCTTCGGAACTTGAAGCCGTCGAGTCGCTTTGTCCTCAGCAGGGACCACAACGCATCTTCTGCCGCTGTCGATCCCGATCGGAGGCCACGCCGAAGGGCAAGAAGCTCACGTTGGTTATGGATCCGGGTCATGGCCGATCATGAAGATAGGGCCTGAGGTGATACCTCCCCCGGCTTTGTCCGCCATAGCGAAGCGACAGCGGGCCCTCCTTGCCCGGCGCGTGGAGCGTTCCACGCGCAGGAGGGGAGTTCACGCGATGCGGCATGTTCACATGGTCACGCGTTCACAATGTGCCCATGCGCCCGTCCCGCAGGGCGGGACAAGTCGCGCATGCGAACACGCCCACACGCTCCGCCGTTCCTTTGCACCCCATGCGCCGCACCATCCTGCTCCTGCTGGTCACGCTCGTGCTCGTGCCCGTCGTGTCCTACTTCGCCGACGCCCCGCTCACCGCGCTGCAGCGGGAGACGCTGGGGGTGCTGCTCCGCATCTACGTCGCCGGCGCGCTGCTCACCTTCGGGGTGGCGGAGCTTACGCGCAACTGCAGCCAGGTGGACAAGCTGTGGAGCCTGATGCCGCCGGTGTACGCCTGGGTGATGGCCGACGCCGCCGGCCATACGCCGCGCGCGCTGCTGATGGCGGCGCTGGTGACCGCCTGGGGCCTGCGCCTCACCTACAACTTCGGCCGGCGTGGCGGCTACAGCTGGCGCTTCTGGTCGGGCGAGGAGGACTACCGCTGGGAGGTGCTGCGCCGCAACCCCATCCTGGCCCGGCCCTGGGTGTGGCGCCTGTTCAACCTGGGCTTCATCTCCTTCTACCAGCTGGGGCTGGTGCTGCTCTTCACGCTGCCCATGCTGCTGGTGGTGGACGCCCCCGGCGCGCTGGGCGTGGCGGACGGCGTGCTGGCCGCGGCCATGTTGGCCTTCCTGGTGATCGAGACCGTGGCCGACCAGCAGCAATGGGACTTCCAGCGCGAGAAGCACCGCCGCCTGCAGGCCGGCGAGCCGCTCACCGGCCGCTATGCGGAAGGCTTCGTGCACGACGGGCTGTGGGCCATCGTGCGCCACCCCAACTACATGGCCGAGCAGGCGCAATGGCTGGTGTTCTACGGCTTCAGCGTGGCGGCCACCGGGCGCTGGGTGAACTGGAGCCTGTGCGGCGCGCTGCTGCTGGTGCTGCTGTTCCAGGGCAGTGCCGACTTCAGCGAGGGCATCAGCGCCGGCAAGTACCCCGGCTACCGCAGGTACCTGGCCCGCGTGCCCCGCTACCTGCCCTGGCCCAGGCCCCGCGTGTGAAGCCGCGCCGATCGCCGTACACTCGCGGATGATGCGCCACACGATCCTCGCCCTCCTCGCCGCGTCCGCCGCGCCCCTGGCCGCGCAGGACGTCACCGCCTTCCTGGACTACCGCGACCGGCTGGTGGTCTTCGACAAGGGCAGCTTCAGCGTGGTGGAAGGGGTGCGCCCGGCCGCCTTCCAGGTGGGCAGCAACTACGTGGCCTACCTCAACGCCATCGGCGACCTGAAGCGCCACGCCAACGGCCGCACCACCACGCTCGACCGGAGCACCGGCGCGCAGATCAGCGTCACCGACCACCTGCTGGGCGTGAAGCTGGCCACGGCGCTGAAGCTGCACGACGGCAAGGAGCTGCGCACGGTGTGCATCAACACGGGCCTCTACGTGGTGGAGGACAGCCTGGCGGCGTGGGTGGACGAGGCGCAGCGCACCATCCACATCTGGTACAACGGGCGCGACGAGGTGCTGGCGGACGGGCTGGCCATCGGCGCGGTGCAGGACTGGAAGAGCGGGGACAACCTGCTGGCCTGGGTGAGCACCATCGAGCGGCGCTTCCGCATCTTCCACCGGGGCGTGGTGTACGATGCGGCCGATGTGTACGATGCGGGCATCGACTTCCAGGCGGGCGCCGACCTGGTGCTCTACCTCGATCCGCAGGGCAACGGCCTGAAGGCCTTCCACAAGGGCACCTTCTACGACCTGGAGCCCATCGCCCCGCAGCGCTACGCGGTGGGCAAGGGCATCGGCGCCTGGCTGGACCGCACGGGTGCGCTGAAGGTGCTGGAGGACGGGCAGATCTACACGGCCACCGATTTCGCGCCCACCGAGTTCCACGTGCGCGACAGCCTGGTGGTGTTCCGCGACCAGGACATGCTGAAGGTGTTCCAGGCGGGGCGGGTGCACGAGGTGGAGCGCTACTGGCCCGAGCGGTGGGACGCCAGCTGGGGCATGCTGGCCTACACGGCGGTGGACGGCACGGTGCGCGTGTGGCGCAAGGGCCGGGGCGAGGTGGCGCTGCGCGAGCGCACGGCCACGGGCTTCAGCCTGCAGCGCGGCATCCTCACGGTGACCATGCCGCTGAACGCCGTGCGCATCTGGTGGAAGGGGCGGGTGTACACGCAGTGACGATGCGGCATCGGCCACCCACGGGCGGGTTCGACGCGCTGGTGATCGGCGCGGGCATCAGCGGCCTCACGGCGGCGGCCATCCTGGCGCGGGCGGGGCTGAAGGTGTGCGTGCTGGAGATGGACGCCCGCCCCGGGGGCTACCTCGCCGGCTTCCGCCGCAAGGACTTCCGCTTCGACAGCGCCATCCACTGGCTGAACCAGTGCGGGCCGCGCGGCTACGTCACCCGCGTGTTCGACCTCATCGGGCGCGACCACCCCGTGGCGCGGCCGCAGCGGCGCATCCGCCGGTGGAAGAGCCCGTCGGTGGACCTGCTGCTCACCGACCGGCCGGACGACCTGAAGGCCGAGCTCATCCGCCGGTTCCCGCATGAGCGTGCCGGCATCGAGCGCTTCTTCCGCGACGCCTGGAAGCTGGGCCGCTCCTTCGACCGCAGCAGCGGCCTCATCCGCGCGCAGGAGACCATGGGCCCCGTGGAGCGCGTGGGCTACATGCTCCGTCGCCTGCGCTTCGCCCTGCCCTTCATCAAGCACCTGGGCTACCAGGGCGATGCCGGCGTGAAGAAGGGCCTGGACCGCTACTTCAAAGACCCCGGCCTGCACAAGCTGTTCAGCAGTGAACAGGAGCTGCTGGCCTGCCTGGTGCCCATCGGCTGGGCCTACTTCGGCGACTACCAGAGCCCGCCCAAGGGCGGCAGCCAGGTCTTCCCCGAATGGCTGTCCCACGTGGTGACGCGCCTGGGCGGCGAGCTCCACTACCGCTGCCGCGTCACCCGCATCCTGCTGGAGGGCGGCCGCTGCGTGGGCGTGGAGGGCGAACAGCGCGGCACCCCCTTCACCGTGCGCGCCCCGCAGGTGATCGCGGCCTGCGATGTGGAGACGCTCTACGAACGCATGCTGCCGCCCGAGGCGGTGCCGGAGAAGCTGAAGGCCAGGCTGCGCGAGGCGGTGCTCTACAGCAGTTCGGTCACCGTGTCGCTGGGCCTGGACGTGCCCGCCGAGGCGCTGGGCTTCCACGAGGAGCTCATCTACCTGCACCGCGACGATGTGCCGCGCGACGCGCACGGCGGCACGGACCCCGCGCAGAGCGGCATCAGCATCCTGGCGCCCAGCCTGCGCGACAAGAGCATGGCGCCGCCGGGCATGGGCACGCTCACGCTTTACATCCCCGCGCTCTTCACCGACCACGGCACCTGGGCCACCGAGCGCGACGCCACGGGCGCCATCGTGCGGGGTGAGGCCTATGAACGGCTGAAGCAGCAGGTGGCCGACGCGCTGATCGACCGCGTGGAGCGGGCGCTGGCGCCGGGGCTGCGCAGCCACATCGTGTACTGCGACGTGGCCACGCCCATCACCCATTGGCGCTACACCGGCAACCGCAACGGCAGCATGATGGGCGCCAAGCCCGGCAAGGAGAACTTCAAGGCCGGCATCGCGCACTACCGCACCCCGGTGCCGGGCCTGCTGCTGGGCGGCCACTGGGCCGACCTCGGCGGCGGGGTGCCCATCGCCGTGAAGTCGGGCGTGAACACCGCCCTGATCGTGCTGAAGGACCGCCGCCATGCCGCCTTCGCCACCTGGCGCGACTACCTGGACAAGGGCCTCGACGTGGAGCGCGTGCGCACCGGGCCGGGGCTGGTGCCCTATGCCGAGGACTGGGTGCAGGCGCCCACCCCGGCGGAGAAGCGGGCCCTGCGCGGTGAGGCCGGTGCGGAAGAGGAGGGGTGATCAGCCCAGGACGTCCTTGCGCGATACGTCCACCACGAAGCGGCCCCGGAGGAACTTGCGGCCCAGCAGCACCTGGTGCTTCATGTCGCTGCGGTCGAACAGGGTGAACTGCGTGCGCACCGTGTGGCCGTTGAGGCGCACGCGGGTGCTGATGAGGTAGCGGCGCGTGGTCTGTCCGGTGCTGCTCTTCACCGTCACCCGCTTGAAGCGTTTGAAGAGCTTGGTGCGGCGGCGGCCGCCCATCTGGAAGGTGACGGCGAGCATGGGCACGCCGTCCACCTCACGCTTGCGGATGCGCTGGTAGTGCAGGGCGCTGCGGTAGGCGCCGGTGTCGATCTTGGCCTGCACACGGGCGATGCCCAGGCCGGGCAGGGCGATGTGCTCCAGCCGACCGATGAGCACCGGGGGGCGCGTGGGCATGGCGCGAAGGTGGGGGGGCGCGGCGGTCGTGTCGGGGAGGGGCGGCGACCAAGTTCCCATGCGCCGCTGTTGATGGGTGTGGCACGACCCTTGCCGGACGCCGCCGCGCCGGCCGGTGCCGTCATGCACCTGACGGATGGCAGCTTGCCGCACCGGAAAGAACCCGATCTTTACACCCAACGCCCCAAACCGCCCGCGCCGGGCCCACGGCGCACCCCCATGAAGAACCTGTACACCCTGAGCCTCGCCGCCGCCCTGATGCTGGGCGCGGCCACCGCCCACGCCCAGACCCCCGCCCGCAACGCCTCCGGCGCCCCCGTGCCCATGGAGAGCTACGGCAAGGCCATCACCCCCGACGGTGCCATCGGCGCGCACGACCTGCTCGACCGCATGAAGAGCAGCGAGAGCGTGACCGCCAAGGTGGCCGTGGAGGTGCTCACCAGCTGCGCCAAGAAGGGCTGCTGGATGGACGTGGCCCTGCCCAACGGCGAGGTGATGAAGGTGCGCTTCGTGGACTACGGCTTCTTCGTGCCCACCGAGGGCCTCACCGGCAAGCGCGCCATCATGCAGGGCGTGGCCACCAAGGAGGTGATCGACGTGGCCACTTTGCGCCACTACGCCGAGGACGCCGGCAAGGGCAAGGAGGAGATCGAGAAGATCACCGAACCCAAGATCGCCTACACCTTCCTGGCGGACGGTGTGCTCATCGGTGACTGAACCGCGCTTGGACCTGAACGTGCGGCCCGGGGCGATGCTCCGGGCCGTGCTGTTGGCGGCCGTGCTGTGGGTGTCGCCCGGGGCCGCGCAGGCGCAGCGGGTGCACACGCTGGACCCCGGTCGCGAGGCGGTCTTCGTGGGCGCCGGCCTGGTGCTGAACGGCACGGCCCTGCTGCTGCCCACGGACACCGCCGGTCTGTGGGCCCGCCACAGCACGCGCGACCGCGCCACGCTGCCCGGCTTCGACCGCATGGCGGCCTACCGCTGGTCGCCCCCGGCGCACCGGGCCAGCAATGCGCTCTTCGTGTCGGCCCTGGTGTTGAGCGCGGTGGGCCCGGCGCTGGCGTACGCCGACGACCGGCCCGGTGTGCCGATGGCGCTCGTGGGCGAGAGCTTCCTGCTGTCCGCCGGCCTCACCAGCGTGGTGAAGGCCGTCACCCACCGGCCGCGGCCGCTGGTCCTCAACCCGGACGCCCCGATGCATGAGCGGCGCGAGCGCGACGCCTACCGTTCGTTCTGGAGCGGCCACGCGGCCAACACGGCGGCGCTGACGGTGAGCGCGGCCATGCTGGTGCAGCGCGCCGACGTGGACCCCGCGGTGCGCACGGCCACCTGGGCGGGCGCCGTGGCGGTGCCGGTGCTCATGGGCTGGCTGCGGGTGCGGGCCGGGAAGCATTTCCCCACCGATGTGTTGGCAGGTTGCCTGGCCGGGGCCGTGGTGGGTTGGGCGGTCCCCTACTTTCACCGCCCCGAGAACCTGCCCTGACCATGTCCGACGCCCCCCGCTTCGCGCTCGCCATCCACGGCGGCGCGGGCACCATCGCCCGTTCCGAGATGACCCCCGCCCGCGAGAAGGCCTACCGCGACGGGCTGGAACAGGCCCTGCGCATGGGCGGTGCGGTGCTGCGCGAGGGCGGCACGGCCCTCGATGCGGTGGAGGCCGCCGTGCGCAGCCTGGAGGACTGCCCGCACTTCAACGCCGGGCGCGGCGCCGTCTTCAACGCCGACGGCCAGCACGAGATGGACGCCTCGGTGATGCGCGGCGACACCCTGCAGGCCGGCGCCGTGGCCTCCGTGCAGAACGTGCGCAACCCCATCACCCTGGCCCGCCGCGTGATGGAGAAGAGCCCCCACGTGCTGATCAGCGGCCTGGGCGCCTTCGAGTTCGCCCACAGGGAGAAGATCCTGCTGGAGGACGACCAGTACTTCTTCGACCAGTTCCGCTACGACCAGTGGCAGCGCACCAAGGGCACCGACGCCTACCAGCTGGACCACAGCGACGGCGAGCACAAGTACGGCACCGTGGGCGCCGTGGCGCTCGACGTGCACGGCCATCTGGCCGCGGCCACCAGCACCGGCGGCATGACGAACAAGCGCTGGATGCGCATCGGCGACAGCCCGCTGATCGGCGCGGGCACCTACGCCAATGACGCCACCTGCGCGGTGAGCTGCACGGGCCATGGCGAGAGCTTCATCCGCGCCGTGGCGGCCCACGACGTGCATGCGCTGATGGCCTACAAGGGCCTGTCGCTCGCCGAGGCGGTGCGCGTGGTGGTGCACGAGAAGCTGCCCCCGCTGGACGGCGATGGTGGGCTGATCGCGGTGGACCGTGAGGGCCACGTGGTGCTCGACTTCAACTGCAGCGGCATGTACCGCGGCCACCTGGCGGCGGACGGCACGCCGGTGACGGCGATCTTCAAGGACTAGGTCCGTTCATCCACAGGGGGGACCGGTCGCCCGAGCCGGGCGGCCCGGTCGTGGGCGCCGTGCCATCTTTGCCGCACATCCAGAACCGACCATGAAACGCCTTCCCCTCCTCATCGGCCTCGGCGCCATCGTGCTCATCGCCCTGTGGGCCATGGGCTTCTACAACGGCACGGTGGGCCTCAACGAGGACGTCACCAAGCAGTGGAGCAACGTGGAGAACGCCTACCAGCTGCGCGCCGACAAGACCAAGAACCTGGTGGAGATCGTGAAGGGCGCCGCCGACTTCGAGAAGGAGACCCTCACCCAGGTGGTGGAGGCCCGCGCCAAGGCCACCAGCACCACCGTCGATCCCAGCAACCTGAGCCAGGAGCAGATCAACCAGTTCCAGCAGAGCCAGGACCAGTTCAGCAGTGCCCTCTCGCGGCTGATGGTGGTGGTGGAGCGCTACCCCGAGCTGAAGGCCGTGAAGGGCTTCCAGGATTTCCAGGCCCAGTACGAGGGCATGGAGAACCGCATCGGCGTGGAGCGCCGCAAGTACAACGACGTGGCGCGCAACTACAACACGCGCATCAAGCGCTTCCCCGGCAACCTGATGGCCGGGCTGTTCGGCTTCGACGCCAAGGGCTACTTCGAGGCCCAGGAAGGCACCGAGAACGCGCCCGACATCTCCTTCAAGTGAGCCGCACCGCACCGGTCGCCGACGACGAACTGCTGGCCGAGCGCTTCCTCACCCCCGGGGAGCGCGACCGGGTGCGGGCCGCCATCGCCGAGGCCGAGCGCGCCACCAGCGGCGAGCTGCGCGTGCACCTGGAGGACCGCTGCGAGGAGGACGTGCTGGACCATGCCGCCTTCATCTTCGATGAGCTGGGCATGCACCGCACGGCCGCGCGCAACGGGGTGCTCATCTACGTGAGCGTGGGCGACCACCGGCTGGCGGTGATCGGCGACGCCGGCATCAACGCCGTGGTGCCGCCCAACTTCTGGACCGACGTGCTGGGCGTGCTGCGCCTGCACTTCGCCGCGGGCCGCCAGGCGGAGGGCCTGTGCGAGGCGGCCCGGATGGTGGGCGAGAAGCTGCGCGCCCATTTCCCCCGCCGCACCGACGACCGCAACGAACTGTCCGACGACATCAGCATCGGATGAGGCTTCGCGCGCTGCTCTTCGCCCCGGCCCTCTGCGCGGCGCTGCTGCCCCTCGGCGCGCAGGACGACCCCTGCCTGCCCAAGGCCCCCGCCCGCGCCGAGCAGGACCGGCTCGTGTTCCAGCTCGCGCCCCTGCTCAACGAGAGCGAGCAGGAGCGCCTGGACCGCAAGCTCACGCGCTTCGCCCAGGAGACCAGCAACCGCATCCTCGTGCTGGTGGTGGACACGCTCTGCGGCTACCCGGAAAGCGACTACGCCTTCGCCATCGGCGAGTCGTGGGGCGTCGGCGCCAAGGGCTTCGACAACGGCGTGGTGCTGCTGATCAAGCCCACCGGCCCGCCCGGGCAGCGCAAGGTCTTCATCGCCACCGGCTACGGGCTGGAAGGCGCCATCCCCGACCTCACCTGCAAGCGCATCGTGGACAACGAGCTGATCCCGCGCTTCAAGCAGGGCGAGTACTACGCGGGGCTGGACAAGGCCACCGATGTGCTCATGGGCCTGGCCAAGGGCGAGTTCGACCACACGAGCTACGACAGCCCCAAGGTGCCCTGGCCCGTGTTCGTGGTGCTGGGCCTCGTGATCCTTGTGATCGTCATGGGGTTGCGCAGCGGCGTGAAGCGCTATGCGCGCACCAACGACGTGGACTTCTGGACAGCGCTGTGGCTGATGAACCAGGCCGGCAGCCGGCACAGCGGTCGCTGGGGTGGCTTCACCGGCGGCGGCGGCTGGCGGGGCGGGGGAGGAGGTTTCGGTGGCTTCGGTGGCGGCAGCTTCGGCGGCGGTGGTGCGGGCGGCAGCTGGTGAGCCATGAGCTATTCCAAGTGGATCGCGGGCGGACTGGGCTGGGCCTTCGGAGGTCCCATCGGCGGGCTCGTGGGCTTCGCGGTGGGCGCGCTGGTGGACGGCATGCGGGGTGGCGACGCCCCCCCTGCGCCCGATCACGAGCGGCCCCGCGTGCACCAGCAGCGCGAGCGCACCGGCGCCACCACGCAGGGCGACCTGGCCCTCAGCCTGGTGGTGCTCACCGCCGCCCTCATGAAGGTGGACGGCCGCGTCACCCGCGCCGAGCTCGACCTGGCACGGGCCTTCTTCCGCAAGCACTTTGGCGAGCCCCAGGCCCAGCAGCTGCTGCTGGTGCTGCGCGAGGTGCTCAAGCAGCACATCGACCTGCACGGCGTGTGCGACCAGGTGCGGCGCCACATGCCGCACGCCGCGCGCCTGCAGCTGATCCACTACCTGGTGGGCCTGGCCCATGCCGACGGGGCCGTGAGCCGCGCCGAGGTGGACCTCATCCGCCGCATCGCCCACCTGCTGAACGTGAGCGACAAGGACCTGGAGAGCATCAGCGCCATGTTCGGCCGCAGCGACCTGGGCCACGCCTACCGCATCCTGGAGGTGGATCCCGCGGCCAGCGACGATGACGTGAAGAAGGCGTACCGCCGCATGGCCATGAAGCACCACCCGGACAAGGTGGGCACCATGGGCGAGGAGGTGCAGCGCGCCGCGGCGGAGAAGTTCAAGAAGGTGCAGGAGGCTTGGGAGCGCATCCGCAGCGCGCGGGGCCTCGCC
This sequence comes from Flavobacteriales bacterium, assembly GCA_020847755.1. Taxonomy (GTDB): domain Bacteria; phylum Bacteroidota; class Bacteroidia; order Flavobacteriales_F; family PHOS-HE28; genus PHOS-HE28. Next base: position 10,333 of record JADLBK010000210.1, read on the forward strand.
TGATGGGGTGGACCGCTCCGCGCGATCCGGCTATCTTCGGCATCGATCTTGCCTCGAAGGCACGCACCACCACCGCATGAAGCACCTGATCACCGCCGCCCTCTTCGCCGCCGGAACCCTTGGCGCCAGCGCCCAGAAACACGTGTACGAGGACCTGCTCGTGCTTTACGTGGATGAGAACTACGAGAAGTGCCTCGGCAAGGCCGAAGGCTACACCCTGAACGACAACACCAAGAAGGACCCCTTGCCCTACCTGTACATGAGCATGTGCCTGTACGAGATGAGCAAGATCGAGAAGTACCAGGCCGACTACCCCAAGGCCGCGCGCGATGCGGTGAAGTGGGCCGAGAAGTACCGCAAGAAGGACAAGAACAAGGAGTTCTTCGGCAACTACGAGGACTACTGGGCCGAGCTGAACAAGCTGAGCATGGAGCAGGGCGAGAACTTCTACGAGGAGGGCAGCTACAGCAAGGCCAAGTCGCTGTTCGATGGCATGGTGGGCTACTACCCGGAGAACCCCGGCGCGTGGATCATGCTCGCCCTGTGCCAGTACAAGAGCAACCTGGCCAAGGAGGGCGACCTCAGCATGAAGGAGTACGCCAAGGCGGCGTTGAACGCGGACACCGGTTCGCTGCCGGAGGACCAGAAGAAGCTGCTGAAGAACGCGCTGATCCGCTACTCGGAGTTCCTCAACACGAAGGGCATGCGCGACAGCGCCCGCACCACCATCGGCCTCGGGAAGGAGCACTTCATGGAGGACCCCGATTTCAAGCTCCAGTACGACGAGCTCAACTGAGGGGTGGAACGCTCTTCCTGAACGTGGCACGGCCGAAGTGATCGGGGCTCCAAGGGGACTTGATCGGTGCACGGATCATGTTCCTGCCGTCATCGCGAAGGCGGTCTTCCGCCTGAAGCGATCTCTTCGGCTCGCCATAGCTTCAGCGAAGGCGGCCCCTCGCTGTGGTGGATCCCGTCCGGCTATGGGAGATCGCCACGCATCCCTTCAGGCTGCTCGCGAAGACGGTACGGAAGTGTAGGGTGCATGTACCCATCATCTCCAACCCGTCATCGCGAGCCGGGCTCTGCCGGCGAAGCGATCATTTCTCAAGCGTCATCGCGAAGGCGGTCTTCCGCCTGAAGCGATCTCTTCGGCTCGCCATAGCTTCAGCGAAGGCGGCCCCTCGCTGTGGTGGATCCCGTCCGGCCAGGGGAGATCGCCACGCATCCCTTCAGGCTGCTCGCGAAGATGGTGCGGGAGGGGACTTGATCGGAGCATGGAACATGTACCGGCCGTCATCGCGACGCTCCGCGTGGAGCGGAAGCGATCTCCCTTAGCCGACCGTGGTCCATGGCAGAACGATCCGTCCTCAGCTATCGGGTCTGCTGGTTCAGGGTTACCCCTCTATTCAACGACCAGCCTGCTCCCGTCGATCCACCGTGATCCCGCCATCAGGTGCATATGGTACAGACCTGAGGACAGGTGTTCCGGCAGGCGGAGGGTGGTGCTCAGACCTGAGAAGGTCACCTGATGCACCACAGCGCCCGTGCTCGACGTGAACACAAGCTTGAACGGGCCGGTCGCCGCCCGATCGGGCGCGGACCGCACATCCACCATCAGTTCGGTCGATGCGTTCGAACGGAGCAGGGGGTTCGGCCGGACCGATAGGAATGTGGAACGTTCGACCTCCTGCTCGAGCAGCCCGGTCAGCGACTGGCAACCGGGCACCACGCATCCAAAGCTGTCCACTTTCAACAGCCAGCCATCCACACTGATGCCGAGGCTGTCATAGGCCGTGCCCGAGAGCAGGAAACCTCCGTCCAAGGTCCGTTCAAGTCCATGGATCAAATGCTGGTGGTTCCCGGTCTGGTAGTGCCGGTTCCAGACCACGTGGCCATCGTGGTCCACACGCACCAGGATACCGCGGTTGATGTTGTTCACCTCCCGGTACCCCCCGATCACCACATCGCCGTTGCTCATCTCGACCGGTCTGGTGTAGTACGCGCCCGCGTCCATCCACATCGGGTCGAAGGACACCAAATGCTGTATGCCGTTCGGCGCGGTCCGGTAGTACACCGGTCGGGAGGGCGTCAACGGGAACTGTTGCTCGCTGCCGGCGAACCCGATGGATCCGTCAGCAAGGGCGCTCACATGGGCGGGCGAATCGTAGGACGGACTGCCATAGGTCCGCTGCCACAGCAACTGGCCGAGGCTGTTCGTCCGGATGACCAGCATGTCGTTGAAACTCCCCAGTATATAACGATATCCGCCGAGCAGGAACCCTCCATCGGGCATCGTATCCACACTGTAGAGTTTTTGGGTCTGCAACTGCGCGTTCCAGAACCGCTTGGTCCACAGGGTGTCACCGTTGGCATCCACGCGCACGAGCTTGGATCCGTTCAGCGGGCCATCCTCGTACCCGATCAGTGCTGCGCCGCCTTGGTCGGTCAAGGTCATGCCCATGAAACCGTCGGAATGCGGCGAACCGTACCACCGCGACCAGAGGCTGTCCCCATCTGCGGAAAGGCAGTACAGAACACCGTTCTCCTGGGTGGACCCGTTCGGAACACCACGCAGCGCCAGGAGCCACGAACCGTCCTCACGACGCATCAGGCAGCGGGAGAGACCACCGGTGAACCTCCCGGTTGTGTCGGTGATCGTCGTGGACCAGAGCCAGGAGCCGTCGGGGCCCACGCCAATGGTCTTGATGTTCCCAGCGGATCCGGAGTTGTACAGGATCGCTGTGCGATATGAACTGTCCGGAGCTTGGGCGGCACCGCCCATGTCATCGGATCCGCCGACTCCATCATAGAGCCTCACCCAGCGCTGCACCTGTGCGCTGAGAAGGACAGGGAGCATAAGCGCGGATAGCACGAATTGGAACCGCATGGTCGGTCGTGGGTCACCCGAAGGTAGTTCGCCGGGCTTGTTGATGTGAACGCCCCTCCTGAGCGCGGATCGCTCCACACCTGCCCAACCCGTCATCGCGAGCCGGGCTCTGCCGGCGAAGCGATCATTTCCCAAGCGTCATCGCGAAGGCGGTCTTCCGCCTGAAGCGATCTCCCAGGGTCGTGCTGTAGTTCGTCCACCTCGGGGAGACTGCCACGCATCCCTTCGGGCTGCTCGCGATGAACTCCCCTCCTGCGCGTGGAACGCTCCACGCGCCGGGCAAGGAGGGCCCGCCGTCGCTTCGCTATGGCGGACAAAGTCGGGGGAGGTAGCGGCTCAGGCATGCCGGTATTCCCAAGAAGAGGAAACCACCCCGTACCCCTCCTTGTGCACCCGCAGCGAGCGATCGCTGCTCAGGAGGGGACTTGATCACGTGCCCCCCAACGCAACGAAGCCCCCCGAGGGAGGCTTCGCGCAAGAGGTCCGATCCGGCTTAGCGGCTGAGGGGCAGTTTGTAGGTGCGGCCCTGGTCGGCGGTGAGGAGGCGGACGAGGATGACCCCGCCGGCCACATGGTCCACCGGGATCCGCTCGCGGGTGCTGCTCATCGCCATGCGACGCTCGGCCACCACACGGCCCGCGGCATCGAGCACGGTGATCACCACCTCATCGGCGCGCTGCTGCTGCAGGTCCACCACCACATGCTGGTCGTCCAGCCACACGCGGGCCAGGTCGTCGGCCACCGGGGCGATGCCGGTGCTCACGTCCACCACCACCTCCTGGATGCTGACGGCGGTGCAGCCATCGAGCGTCACCGTGAGGGTCACGGTGTACGTGCCCGGCACGGCGTAGGTGTGGATGGGCTCATTGTCCGTGCTGCCGGTGCCGTCGCCGAAGTCCCAGTTCACCTGCGCACCCCAGGTGCTCAGGTTGAAGAACTCCACGGGCTCACCGGTGAAGGTGCTGGTGGTGCTGGGCAGGAAGGCGGCGTTGGGTCCGGTGCCGGTGGCCACGGTGGCCTGCAGCGGAGCGGTGGTGCAGCCGTTGGCATCGGTCACCGTCACCGTGTAGGTGCCGGCGGCCACGTTGGCGAGGTCCTCGCTGGTGGCGCCGTTATCCCAGGCGAAGCTGTGCGGCTCGGTGCCGCCCATCACCATCAGGTCCACGGCACCGTCGGACACCGCAGCGCAGGAGGTGCCGGTGGCGGTGAGCGCGGCGTCCAGCAGGGCGGGCTCATCGATGCGGAAGGCGTGGGTGAGGTCGCCGCAGCCGGCCTGGCTGCTCACCGTCACCAGGTAGTCGCCGGCGGGCAGCTGGGCGATCTGGCCGGCGCCGTTCAGTTGCGACTGCGTCAGCAGCACGGTGCCGCCGTCGGTGGCCCAGGTGTAATCCCACGGACCCGTGCCGGCGCCGAGCGCGCTGGCGCTGCCGTTGGCCGCACCGTGGCAGGTGACATCGGTGGCGGTGTGCTGCACCGGGGCGCTGGTGTGCACCACGAAGCGGGCGGGCAGCACCGGGTCGTTGGCATCGGCGGTGAAGGTGTAGGTGGCGCCTTCGGTGAGGGCCGTGCTCTGGCCGGTCTGCAGGTCCTCCAGCACCAGGCAGGTCTGGCCCATGATGCCCAGCGCGTCGTACACGCGCAGGGTGTAGCTGCCGGTGACGCCCACGTCGATGGGCACCTCGATGCTGGTGGCGCCGGTGAGCGGGCCCCAGGCGTTGAGGGTCATGTCCTCACCGTCGCTCGTGCGCGTCATCACCTGCGGCGCCTCGGGGTGGCTGAAGGTGAACTTGATGAGGTCGTGCGCATCGCCGCTGGCGGGGCCACCGGTGCCGAAGTGCACCACGGTCTCATCGAAGAAGGCGTTCATCGCGTTGCTCAGCTCCAGGCGGAACATCGGGGGGGCGCCCTGCTGGCTGCCGCCGAAGAGGCCGCCGCCGTTCAGGTCGAGCACCTTGTCGGTCTCCTCCACGGTGACGGCGGGGGTCGCGGCGTTGGCCTTCACCCAGAAGCCTTGGAAGCTTTGGATGTTGCCGTTGAGCGAGCCGCCGGGGATGCTGAGGCCGAGGCCTTCATCCCAGGTGGCGTTGTTGCCGCTCACCGGGTCGAACACATAGTAGTAGTTGTCCACGTTGGTGAGGGCCAGCAGGCTGAAGTCGATGGGGCTGGGCAGCGGGTTGCCCACCAGGTTCCAGCCGTCCACCGTGGCGTTGCCCGTGTTGGTGTAGGTCACCGGCAGGTTCAGCGGGGTCAGCGCGTTGCGCACGCCGCTGCGCAGGTCGATGGTGAAGGGGCTCGTGGTCTGCAGGCCGGTGCCGCTCCAGGCCGCGAAGCCCTGGCCCATGGCCATCACCATGTTGTCGCCGGTGGCCCCGGTGAGGCCGTCGATGAGGGTGGCGCCGGCGTCCGTTTCATCGTAGGTGCGGATGCTCGGCCACAGGATGTTGCTGCCGGGGGGATCATCGAACAGCGGGAACTCGCTGCCCGGGTAGCCGGCGGTGACGAAGTCGTCCTCCAGGCTGCTGAGCTGGTTGTTGTTGGTGGGCGCGCTGATCAGGCGCCAGTTGGTGACCCCGCCCGGCACGTAGCGCTCCATGTCCACCTGGCCGGTGAAGCTGGGGCTGGCGCTCATGGGGCCGATGCGGCCGGTGCCGTTGGCATCGCTGTGCAGCTCCAGCACACGGGCCGGGTTACCGGTGTTGTTGGCGTTGAAGGTGCCCCCGTTGGTCATGTCCAGCGTGCGGCGGATGCGCAGCAGGCTGCTGGTGAGCGTCACGTCGGCGTTGTTGGCCGTCAGGTCGTACAGGTCGTAGGTGCCGCTGCCGCCCAGGGTCACCGCGCCGGGGTTGCGGAAGGTGACCGCGCCGGTGCCGATGGTGAAGCTGTTGTTGTTGGTGAGGGCCGTGCCGTAGTGCTCCAGGTCGGTGGTGCCCATCACCACGCTGCCGCCCGCCTCCACGTCCAGGTTGTACACGGTCCAATCAGCGCCCGTGGCGGTCACCGTGTGGCCGTTCTGCACCACCGCGGTCGCGTTCTTGTCGAAGGTGACGGCCGAGGCCGTGCCGGTGCGGGTGGTGCTCCACGTCGCGGTGGTCTGGTCGCCGTTGGCGCGCGTGTAGTAGATGGGGCGGCAGAGGTCGCCTTTGACCTCGATGAGGTCGAACGCGATCTCCTCGTTGTCGGCATCGGACCGGAACCGGATCCGTACGTCCAAGGAACTGCCCGTCGCGCCCACTGCGAACGTGAACGGAGCCATGGTCGCGCTCAATTGGGTGCCGTCACCAACCCCGTTCAGGTCCGTATCCAACGCGATCCGTTGGTTGCTGTTACCGATCGTTGCTTCCGATCGGAACGCACCGACAGTGACCCATCCACCTCCATCCACATTGCGCTCGACAAAGAGGAAGTCCGTATTGAGCCCGCCGTTATCGTAGTTGGCCGCAGCCCGTGCCCCGGCAAGGAGGCTGATCGTCACATTGGCCACACCTTGGATGTCCAAGCCGGTGAGATCGACGACGTTCGTCGCGCTCGGCGCGACCAGGTCCATGTCCTCGGCTTCCATGTAAAAGCTTCCGCTCTCGCCGGCCATGGCCAGGCCACCGGCAGCGGTCATGCCGGCGTCGTTCGATCTCAGAAAGAGATCGCCGCTGGCTGGATTGCCCTCCGGGTAGCCCAAGGTGTAGCGGGTACCGGATCCATCGGTCTCAAAGTCCTCCGTGAGCAGCGTGACCGATGTGAGCTCATTGTCCGTCAGCGTCAGGGTGAAGGTGCTGGGTGTTCCCGCGGTGGCGCTGTTGCCTCCCGCCACGTTCTGGAGTTGGAAGGTGAAGACCTCCGTGCCATCGCAGGCGCCGTTGTCCGTCAAGGTCACCGTCACGGTCTGGTTGGCGCTGCTTCCGGCGGGGAAGGTCACCGTTTGCGTGGTGTAGTTGCCGATGCGGCTGGCGGTGCCGGCCGTCAGCACCACGTCCGCCGTGGTGGCGTTGATGGCGTCGGGGTTGGTGATGCTCACCGTCAGCGTGGTGCTCACCCCGGTCTCGCTCACTGAGGCCGCTGAGCCGGTGAACTGCACGGTGGTGTTGCTGGCGTTCATGGTCACCGAGATGTCGTCGATGGCGATCTCATCACGGCTGCCTGATCCACTGACATCGTCACTGTTCCAGCGGAAGTAGATGCTCGAACCGTTGGCCAGGCTCAGGCTGCTGATCGTGGTACTGCGGTTGTTCGAGGTCCACACCGCTGCCCCTGCAGCTGCGGGCGTGGTCAGGTCCATTGCCCCAACCGGCGTCCAAGTCAGGTTGTTCAGCGACCACTCGAAGTTCCAACTGCTCGCAAATCCTTGGTCATTGAAATAGTAGACGAGGTAGGCCACGTCGACGGAGCTCACGGTCGAGCCCGTGTTGTTGTCGACTTTCAGGGTCAGAAAGCCTGGGGTCCAGTCCATTGCGGAAGGTTGGACCCCAAGGGCGCGGTTCCCCGCGGACACGGTGAACGCATAGAACCCACCGGTCGTCACCCCTCCGGCTGAGATCCCACGTGCATGGTCGCCGGTCGTATTCGCCATTCCGAGCGCCTTGCTTGCATCGCTCATTCCACTCGTTGCCCACGCATCAGCGTCCAGGTCACCGGCTGCTGGGATCACCTCGAAGCCCGAACCATCGATCTGTCCGCTGTTCACTCCGGAAACCGTGTTGTCGAAATCGATCAGGAACGGTGATCCCGTGGAGGTCACGCTCAATTGCTCGGCCATCGGCCCGGCGAGCAAGGCGGACAGGGCGGTGAACAGGAGGGACGGGAGCGGAGCGTAACGCTGGGCCATGGGGCGTTGGGTTGGGCGTAAGGGTACTGGGCCGGAGGGTTTTCCGGACGTGCAAACCTACCAAAAGCCCTCGCGCGGCCAAGGGCTGTGGGCCGGTGACTTATCAACGTCCGTCCGGTGCCGGTGCGGGGCAACCGGCCCCGTGCCCGAGCGTCTCCCGAGCATGCGTATGCGCTCCTTCGCTTCCGTGCTGATCCCGGGGTTCCTGTGGGCCCCGGTGCACGCCCAGATCACCACGGTGTTCACCGAGACCTTCGAGACCAACGGCCAGTTCAGCCTGTCGCCGGGCTGGGTGTGGGACGGCAACGCGCCGGTGGCCCGTCCCGCATGCACCGGGGTGGGATGGTCCGCGAAGAAGGACGTGCACGGGCCCAACGACACCTTCTGGGGGGGCTTCGGTGCGCGCTGGATGTTCCATCCGCTGCCGGTGGACCCGCTGGCCCTGTACGACGTCAGCCTGCAGGCCGAGCCGGTGGGCCCCTGGGGCGACTCGGTGAGCGTGTACGCGATGGTGCTGTGGTGGGACACCCTGCAGGGCAACCCGTGGCTGGGCGGGGCGAGCAACTACACCACGGTGTACAGCTGCGCCCCGGCGGGCCAGGGGTTCTACGTGCCGCCGGCCGGGCCGCCCGGCAGCCAGCTCGGTGTGTTGATCTACGCGTTCACGTGGAGCAACATGCAGATGGCCATCGACCAGGTGGTGGTGCGCAAGAAACCGTGGAAGGCGCAGTTCGCCGGCTCGATGATGCTGGCGGGCCCCTATGATCCCCTGACGCAGACCATGAGCGACGCGCTTCGTCAGCAAGGGCTCATCCCGCTCACCGAGCCCTACAGCGCGCTCGGCTGGCCGCAGGCCAGCGGCGGGGGCGGGGAGACCACCACCACCGCGGTGCTGAATGCGCAGTACACCGGTGGTCGCGTGGTGGACTGGGTGCGGTTGGAGCTGCGGAAGTTCAACGACCCCACGGTGCTGATGGCCACGCGGCAGGCGCTGCTGCTGCAGAACGGATCGGTGATCACCGCGGCCGGCAGCCCATCGGTGCTCTTCGATATCGCGCCGGGCAACTACTATGTGGTGGTGCGCCACCGCAACCACCTGGCGGCCATGACCGCCTCGCCCTACACGGTGACCTATCCCGGCGGCGGGGTCTGGAGCTATCCGTTCGACCATGTGAACTGGCCGACCCATGGCACCAACGCGCGACAGATCCATGGCACCAAGGCGCTGCTCTGGCCGGGGAACGCCAACCCTGACGGGGTCCTCAAGTATGCTGGAAGCGCCAACGACCGCGACCGGATCCTGGTGGCCGTGGGGGGCAATACGCCCACGAACACCATCACCGGATACCACCTGGAGGATGTGAACCTGGATGGCGTGGTGAAGTACACCGGCGCGGTGAACGACCGCGACCGCCTGTTGCTGGCCCTGCCGGGCCAGGTGCCCACGGCCACGCGGGTGCAGCAGCTGCCCTGAGGGCGAGGCCGGTCCCGGATCGGAGGTCCGGCCTTCAGGTGGCGGCGGCTGTTAACGAAGGTTAAGGAAGGCCAGCGCACTGTTAAGGTCCGGAACGGGCAGCGGAGGTGCATGCACCTTCGCCGCGTCATGCACCGTCGTCCGTTCTCCCTGGGCCGTCCGTCCTGGCGCCCTGTGCTGCTGGCGGTGGCGGTGAGCTCGGCGCTGGTGGCGCTGGCGGGGGCACCGCATCGGCGGGTGGTGGGCCCGGTGCGCAGCTACAGCCATCCGCTCGTGCATCTGCTGGACCACGGCGCGCCGGACAGCAGCGCGCATCACGCCGTGGAGCGGGGCAGCCTGCGCAGCAGCAGGTAGCCGATGCCGCCGGCCACCAGCGAGGCCAGCAGGATGCCCAGTTTGGCGGCTTCGCGCAAGGCCGCATCGGCGAAGGCCAGTTCGTTGACGAAGAGGGACATGGTGAAGCCGATGCCGGCCAGGAAGCCCATGCCCACCAGGTGCGCCCGGGTGACGCCGCGGCCCAGCCGGCCCACGCCGAGGCGCACCAGCAGCAGCACGACGAGCACGATGCCCAGCGGTTTGCCCACGGCCAGCCCGATGCCCACGCCGAGGGCCACGGGCGAGGTGAGGGCGCCGAACGGGTCGGCGGGCAGTTCCACCCCGGCGTTGGCCAGGGCGAAGAGCGGCATCACGCCGAAGGCGACCAGTGGATGCAGCGTCTTCTCCAGGCGCTGGAGCGGGGTGGCGGCCCGTTCGCAGTCGGTCTCGATGCTCTGGATGACGGCCAGCTGGTCCTCGCTGAGGGTGGGCTTGCCGTTGGGCTCCAGGTCGGCGAAGGCGGCGATGTGGCGCTTGATGCGGGCCACGAAGGCGGGCTCGTCCATGCGCGTCTCGGCCGGGATGGTGAAGGCCGCGAGCACCCCGGCGATGGTGGCGTGGATGCCGCTGAGCAGGAAGGCGGTCCACATGCCGGCGATGCCGAACACCGCATAGAACCAGGGGTTGCGCACGCCCAGGCGGTTGCCGCCCCACAGCACGGCCAGGAAGGCCATGCCGATGAGCAGGTTGTCCAGGCTGAGGTCGCTGGTATAGAAGAAGGCGATGACGAGCACGGCGCCCAGATCGTCGGCGATGGCCAGGGTGGTGAGGAAGACCTTGAGGCTGACGGGCACGCGGTCGCCCAGCAGGCTCATCACGCCCACGGCGAAGGCGATGTCGGTGGCCATGGGGATGCCCCAGCCGGCGTGCGCCGGGCCGTTGTGGTTGAAGGCGAGGTAGAGCGCCGCGGGCACCAGCATGCCGCCCAGCCCGGCGGCCACGGGCAGCAGGGCATCGCGCGGGCGGCTGAGCTCGCCGCCCACCACCTCGCGTTTCAGCTCCAGGCCCACCACGAAGAAGAAGAGGGCCATCAGGCCGTCGTTGATCCAATGGTGCAGGGTGCCGCGCAGGGTCAGCTCGTCGATGGTGAGGGTGACGGTGTGCTCCCAGAGGTGGTGGTAGCCTTCCTTCCACGGTCCGTTGGCCCACAGCAGCGCGGCCACCGCGCAGGCGAACAGGAGGATGCCGGCGGTGCTCTGGTGGTGCAGGAAGTCCGCGAAGGCGCGACGGCGACGGGTTCCGGGTTCCAGGTGCATGGACGGGATCAGCGGTACTGGCGGTGCTTGTGCTTGCGGCGGGAGTGGCGGCGCTGGAGGTACACGCCCACCAGCACGAGGGCGAGGACGGCGAAGAGGGGCCAGAGCAGGCGCATGGCAGCGGGGTGTTGACGGGCCAAGATAGGCCACCCCTCAGGCGAGCACGCGCACCGGCCGCCGGCGCAGGATCAGCAGCACGAGCAAGGGCAGCAGCAGCAGTTCGCTGAGCAGCGCCACGCCCAGGGTGATGCTGATGAGCAGGCCCATGTAGTGCACGCTGGCGAAGTCGGAGGCGATGAGGGTGATGAAGCCGGCGCAGAGCATCAGGCTCATCACGATCACGGCCTTGCCGCCGCTGAGGTAGGTGCGCTTCATGGCGTAGGGCAGGCCGCGGCCCTTGGCCAGTTCGATGCGCAGCTTGCCGAGCAGATGGATGGTGTCGTCCACCGCGATGCCGAAGGCGTTGCTGAAGATGATGGCGGTGCTCACCTTGAGGTCGATGCCCACCAGGCCCATGAGGCCGGCGATGAA
>JADLBK010000211.1 GCA_020847755.1 Flavobacteriales bacterium
GTGGTGCCGTCCCAGGTGCCCTCGCCGATGGGGGGGTAGCTGTTGTACACCTCCTCGGCCTTGTCGGGCTTGAAGAAGCCCTCGAACGTGGTCCAGTGGAAGGGCCGTTGCGCGCGGAACGCGGTGCGGATCTCGTCGGTGCGGGCCCGCAGCCGCTCCATGTCGATGAATTCCATGGTGGATGCTTGTCGGTCGAAGATAGCGGCCGCCGTTCACACCACGAGCAGGGCCACCTGATAGTAGTTGTTCACCGCGCCGAGCAGCTCGGTACGGACGTACCACGCGGTCTGGAACGCCTGCAGCGCGGCGAACTCGTGGTTCGGCACGTTGAACTCATCGAAGAGCAGCACGTCGCCGGCGCGCAGATGCGGGCCCAGCGCGGTGAGCACGAAGAGGGTGGAGGAGTAGAGGTCGGCATCCAGATGGATGACCTTGCGGCGGCCTTCGGGGAACGGGGCCGTGCGCAGGAAGGGCGGCAGGGTGTCCTGAAAGAGGCCTTTGTGGAAACGACCCCGCGGGTCGACGAGCTCGGGCACACCGGCGGCCATGTCGCCCTTGGCGAACGCACCCCATTGCTCGGGCAGGCCCTCGAAGGTGTCGAAGCCGTGGAACCGGCTGTCGGCATGCGTTGCATGGGCAAGCCACCAGCGGAACGAGCGCCCGTCGAACACCCCGAACTCCAGGGAGTCGATGGCCTCCTCCCGCAGACCGAGCCGGCGGATGACATGCTCGTGGAGCTGTTCCCGCTTCGCATGCACCCGCTTGAAGGTGTGGAAGTCGTTGAGCACATCGGGGGCCTTGCGCTGGCGGGCGATCCAGGCCGAGAGCGCCAGGGTGTTGGCCGCGAACCGCAAGGGATGCGTGGACCAGCCCAACCACACGTGCGGCCGCAGGAGCAGCAGAAGCCCCTTGGCGTGGATGTGGAGCCGGATGAGGGCGTTGCGCATGGGGCGTGGGCCGGCAAGGATACGCAACGGCCCCGCCTCCCGGTCGGGGGGGCGGGGCCGTTGGACCGTGCGGAGATCAGAGCGCCAGCGCGCAGTTCACAGCGGCAGCGGCGTTGATGTTGCCATAGCCCTTGCTGCTGCTGGGCCCGGTGGCGAACTGGGCCGTGCTTTTCAGGCAGGTGAGCACTTGGTCGCGTGTGGCCGTGGGCTTGGCGCTCCAGACCAGTGCCGCGATGCCGGCGGCCGTGGCCGTGGCGCTGCTGCTGCCGCCGATGTACGTGGGCGTGTTCCCGTTGGGGGCCAGGGACAGTGAGTTCCGGCTGCTGCTGCTGTTGCGCTCCATGCAGATGGTGAGGTCGATCTGCGATCCGTCGTGGCAGCTGCCGCATTTGCTTCCGTTCTCCTTCACCCCGGTCACCGCCACGCAATTGCCGTAGGCCGCCGGGTAGATCACGCCCCACCAGCTGGTCCAGCTGAAACTCGTGCCGCCCGCCGCGAAGACCAGCTTGCCCTGACCATGCGCGTAGTTGACGCCATCCCTCAGCACGCTGTAGCTGAACGGCGTGCCGATGCTCATGCTGATCACCCGCACGGCCGGGTCAGCGCCCAGGGCCAATAGGGCGTTCTTCACCGCGGTGCGTTCGCTGCTCTTGTCCAGCACCACATCCTCGCTGGCGCGCACGAAGCGCAGGTTGCTCTTGTAGGCCACGCCGGTGGTGGCTCCACCGCTGTTGCGCGGGCCCACCGCCTGCCCGGCCATGGCCGTGCCGTGCGAGCAGCTGGTGTAGGCCGAGGTGCCCAGGGTGGCCGATGCCGTGAACGTGCGGCCCACGTTGCTCTCTCCATCGTTGAAGCCGCCACCGACGTAGCCCTGCGCCGAGCTGAGGCCGGCGTCGATCACACCCACCGTGATGCCCAGGCCCTGTGCGGCGCTCCACGCGGTGGGGATGCCGTGGTTGTTGAAGTTCCACGGCAACCGCGCGTTGGGGCTGATGGTGCTGACGTCGGCGGCATTGAGCGCGGTGGTGCTGGGGCTGCAGCCGCTGGTGCTCCGGTCCGCCACGGCCGGCCAGTAGTCCAGCGGCTCCACGTAGCGCACGTTGCGCAGGTTGGCCAGCATGGTCAGCACGCGGGCGTCGGTGAGCCGCAGGGTGAGGATGGGAAGCACGGGATCGTCCTCCACCAGGATGTCGCGCAGGTCGATCGGGTCGCGGCGGCCTTCGTTCAACAGGCCCAGGATCCGTTCCAACAGGGCATCGTGCACGGCGCGCCATTCGGCCGAGCGGATGTCGATGCGATGGAGCTCCTCATCCACGCCCGTGGCGTTCGCCGGCTGGTAGCCGATGCTCACGCTGTGGTCGTTGTACTGGGTGGCGCTCCACAACGTGTGCAGATCCACCATGTCCCACCGGAAGTCGTTGCGGGCTTCGAGGATGCCGATGACGGCCCGGTCCAAGGCCTCCTGGTCGAGCGGGGGGCCTTGCGGAACAGGCAGCGGCTGCGCGCGTTCGACAAGAACGGGCCCTTGCTGCAGGTCGTCCGGGGTGGTGTCGGGTTCGCGGCGGCATGCGGTCAGCAGCAGGGCGCCGGCGAGGATCAGGAGGTGTGGATGGATGCGCATGGTGGGGTGTTGCTGGCGAAAAGCTACAGGCTTCCTCCGGATCGGCAAACCACCACCCCCCCCAACGACGAAGGGGGACCGAGGTCCCCCTTGCCTGCGGCGCCCTTCGCGGGCGGCCGTCGGATCATTTCACCTTCTGCACGATGGCCTTGAAGGCGTCGGCGTCGCTGTAGGCGATCTCGGCCAGGGCCTTGCGGTCCAGGTCGATGTTGGCCTTCTTCAGACCGGCCATGAAGACGCTGTAGCTGGTGCCGTTGAGGCGGCATGCCGCGTTGATGCGTTGGATCCAGAGCGCGCGGAAGTCGCGCTTCTTGATGCGCCGGCCGGTGTAGGCGTGGGAGAGGCCTTTCTCCACGCTGTTCTTGGCGACGGTGTAAACGTTCTTGCGGCGGCCGAAGCTGCCTTTGGCCAGTTTGAGGACCTTCTTGCGCTTGGCGCGGCTGGCGACCTTGTTCTTACTGCGGGGCATGTTGCCTTGGGTTTTCGGGCGTGGGCGGAACGCGCTGTCGGCGTACGCTTGGGGGCTCCACGTCCTGGTTAACGCTACCTGTTCGACCCGGTGCGGGAGGGTCCCTTACTTGAGCAGTTCGAGGATGTTCTTCTCGTCACGCTTGTGCACCAGGGCCATCTTGGCGAGGTTGCGCTTGCGTTTCTTGTGCTTCTTCGTAAGGATGTGGTTGTGGAACGCGTGCTTGCGTTTCACCTTGCCGGTGCCGGTGAGCTTGAACCGCTTCTTGGCGCCGGACTTGGTCTTCATATTGGGCATGGCCTCTCTGCGTTGATGATCGACGGTCGGGTGATCGGGGGTGGTTGGTATGGAACAGGATGGCGATGTCGACCTCGCCTTATTTCTTCTTCTTCGGGATCAGGAACATGATCATGCGCTTGCCCTCCAGCTTGGGCATGCTCTCCACCAGGCCCACGTCCTCCAGCTCCTGGGCGAACTTCA
>JADLBK010000212.1 GCA_020847755.1 Flavobacteriales bacterium
CCGGAATGCGCGTGGTTCCTACAAGATCGCGGTGATCAACGCGGGCACGAGGTCCTTGCGGAGGTCCTGCGCGCCCTTCTTGTAGGCTTCCAGAGCGGCTTTGTCGTAGGCCAATTGCACGCCCTTCATGCCCTGCCGGCCGGTCTGGTGCACCAGTTCGCCGGTGCGGCGGTCCGTGCAGGTGAGGGTGATGTCGAGGAAAGCCGTGTAGAAGCCGCTGGTGGTGCCGCCCTCACGGGTGTCGGCGGCGAGCACGATCACCAGGTCGCTATCGGCCTCGCGGTCCACGAACCGGAAGCCGCGACGGGCGAGCTCATCGCGGAGGGCAACGGCCACGCCGGCGTTGGCCAGGGCGGAACCGTAGGCGCGCTCATCGGCCTTCAGCAACACACGGGGCATGCGCAGATCGATGGGCACATGCAGCTCGGGCACGCTGAGGCCGGCGGTGAGGGTCCGCACGATGACGGGGTCGCTGGTGCCGTTCACCAAGGCGTCCAGGTCCAGGCGGACGAGCAGCTCGGGCGCATGGGCCTCCAGCGACACCCCTTCCACGGTGATCCGGGCATGGCCGTCGGCGTCGGTGCGCTTGGTCACGCTCACCTTGCCGGCGCTGCCGGGGTAGGTGGCGGTGAGGGGCACCTGGGCCATGTCGCGCAGGGCGCCGGAGGTCCCGTGACGTGCCCGGATGAGCAATTCGCGACGGTGGCCGTTGGCGGGCTCGAGCACACAGCGCTCGGGCAGGCTGCCGAGGGCGAGGCCGGCGGTGATCCGCTGCAGGCCGGCATGCAGCTCGTTGGCCAGTACCACGGAACGGCCGTCGAGCTCCACGCGGTCGGCCTCGCCCCAGTGGTCGCGCAGGGCGATCAGGGCGCGCAGTTCCTGGTCGAAGGCGCCGGGCAGATCGCCGGCGTCGAGGGCGGATCGGCTGCGGTTGTGGAGGTCGATGGCCTGGGCCATGGCGGCACGTTTCATCTCGGCCTGGAGGCGTGCGTGCTCGGCCTTGCTCAAGCGATAATAGGTCCACAGCTCGGTACCGCTGTCCCAGCTGTCCACCAGCTCAAAGCCCTCCAGCTGCTGACTGGTGCGGGTGCGCACCGTGCTCGTGTAGGTGTCGGTGAACTGGCCGCGGGTGTCCAGCGTGTAGAGGAGGCTGTTGCCTTCCACGGTGACGCTGATCTCGCCGGCCAGGTCGTTGAGGGCGTTCTGCTTGGCGGCCTCCTGGTAGTCCGGCCGGTTCTTGGGGGCGATGCCGATGCCCACGTAGTAGGTGCCGGTGACGGGCCGGCTGTCCACCCAGGCCGGGCGCACGGCCGGGGCGGCGGGCGGGGGCGGCTGCTGCACCTGCTGGGCGGGCTTGCAGGACGCCACGAGCAGCAGAAGGGTCCAGCGAAGGGCGCGGCGCATCACGGGAGCTTCTGGGACAGATGGCCCACCACCTCACGGGCGATGCGGTCGCCGGCCTTGCGCATGGCGTCGTTCACCAGGGTGGCCATGGGCTTCACCTCGCGCGGGGCGTTCAGCAGGGTGCGCAGGTCGCGGCGGGCACGGTCGGTCTGGTCGAGCGCGCCGTTGAGGCTGGGCAGAAGGGCCTCGCGGTTGCCCGCGTAGCTGGCGTAGTAGGCGTGGTCCTCCTCGTTCACATCCACCACGCTGCTCACCAGCACCTCGCCGGTCTCCAGGCTCACCAGGCGGTAGCTGAAGGAGGCCACCACCTTGTTCTCCTGGTAGTGCTCGGTGTAGTCCACTGGTTTGTACTTGGTCACCAGCACGGTCTCGCCGGTCTCGGGCACCTTCTGGCGGACGGTGTAGGCCTCATAGCCTTTCTTGGTGCTGAAGCGCGGTTTGCCGGCCTCCTCGCGGTAGGTGATCAGGTCGCCCATCAGCACGGCCTTGGCACCGATGAGGTTGCCCACCTGCACGGCGGTGGCCTGGTCCACCACGCCGCTGAGGCCCAGGCGCTGCTCCTCAAGGATGCGGTCCATGTTCTCGCGGTCCACCACCTTCAGGAAGGGGTCGCCCGAGCCGGTGATGCCGCTCACGGTCTGGGCCTGCAGGCGGGCGGCCAGGTCGGCACGCTTGCCCGAACTGGCGAAGGGCAGCACGGCGATGGAGAACTGTCCCTTGGCAAGAGCCTCCGTGCGCAGGGCCGTGGCGTCCTTGTAGGCGGGGTCCTTGGCGATGACGCGCTGCAGCTCTTCATAGGCCCTGCGGTAGCGCCCGCCCTCCAGATCGCTCTTGGCGGCGCGGTAAAGCGGCTCCAGGTAGGCGATGTTCTGCAGGCTGCGGGCATCCTTGTAGCCAGGCTCCAGCTTGGCGATGCGGGCAAAGGTGGCTTCCGCGGCCTGGAACTCCTGGCGCTCCAGCTGCCCCTGCCCTTTCGTGTAGAGCTCCACGAGGTGCTCGCCCTTCACGCGCTCGTATTCGTCCTGGTGATGCTCGGGGATCTCGAGCACCACTCCGAGGCGGTTGGCGCGGTCGGTGTAGGCCTTGGCGTCGAGGTAGGTGTCCACCGCCTTGGCGCGGTCGCCGGTGCCGTTCACCTCGCGGAAGAAGGCGCCGAGCTTGTCGTTCAGCAGGCTCTGCCCCGCTTTCTTGAGGCCGATCTTGGCCTCCACGTTCTTCTGGTCGCGCTGCAGGGCCTGCAGGTACATGTCCGCCGCCTCAGCGTACAGCCCGGCCTCATCGAGCTTCTCGCCCTTCTTCACATAGCTCTTCGCGCCGGAGCAGCCCGCCCACAGGGTGGCGGTCGCGGTCAGCACGAGCAGCGGTCGACGCAGGGAGGCCATGGTCGGGACGGTGCGATGGTTCCCGCGCTCAGCGACCGCGGATGTACGCGTTGAGCTCATCGACCGAGCTCTCGAAGGTGAACGCATCGTTCAGCTTGAAGTAGTTGCTCAGGTCGAAGGTGTGGTCGTAGGCGAACTTGGCGAAATCGAGCTTGGTCTCCTCGAAGGAGAACAGCTCCATGATGCCCTTCACCTGGTCCACCGTGAAACAGCGGTCGGTGGCCACCTGCTTGGCGACGCTCATGCGGGTGTCCTCGAAGCTCTTGGAGCTGATGCTGGACTTCGCATCGGCGAACTCGCCACTGCTCATCGGCCAGGGGCATCCCACGCGGCCGGTGTAGCCGGGCATGGTGTACACCGGAGGCTCCGCCGGGCGGGTGGCCGTGGTCTGCACCGGTTCGTCGATGTCGGTGATGATGGTCGTCGTGGTCGTCGTGGTGGTGGTCGTGGTCGACGTGGCGCTGGTGCCCAGCACAGGGTCGTTCACGTTCACGTTCATGTTCACCCCCAGTCCGTTGAAGCCGACGGTCATGTTCACGTTCTCCCCGGTGCCTGGCGCGGTGGTGGAGGTCTGTTCGGTGATCACCACGGTGGTACCGGTGCTGCCGCCGGGGTTGGTGACGCTGGTGGGCTCATCGTCCTGGAAGCCCACCGGACGGGGCTTCTCGTCGATCACCAGCGCACCCGCGGCGGTGCCCAGGGCGGCCTCGCCCGTGGGGCGGAAGACCTTCTCGCCCTTCTTGTTGGTGGTCACCATCACGGTGTACTCCTTGCCGAGCGGGAAATAGCCCTGCTTGCGCACCTCGGGGATGGAAAGGTCCTCGAAGCGCACGAGCACCATGGGCGTCTCGTTGCGGATGCCGGTGGCCACCACGCGGGCGGCGGGCTTCTCGTTCTTCACATCACCGTCCACCACCAGGGTGAACTTGACACCGTCGTCGGTGAAGAGCACCAGATCGCTGGTCTGTGCATCGGCCAACGCGGAGAGGAACAGGGCGGCGACAAGGGGGATCGGGCGTAGCATGGCTTCAAATGGGTTGCGAAGGTAGTTCCGCCACCGCCTTGGCAAGGCCTGTGCCAAAGGACGGAACGGAGCGCGCTGCCCATCTTTGCGGACGTCGGCACAAGCCGGCGGCAGCGGCCATGCGCACGATCCTCATCCTGGGAGCGGGACGCTCCGCGTCAGCGCTCATCGCGCAGCTCATCCACGATGCCCCGCGCGAGGAGTGGCGCATCACGGTGGTGGACCGCGACCTCGCCCACGCGCAGGCCCTGGTGGGCGGGGGCACGTCGGTGGCCCGCGCCGAGCAGGGCGACGCCGGCGACCCGGCCGTGCGCGACCGCCTGATCGCGGCGCACGACCTGGTGATCAGCATGCTGCCGGCCTTCATGCACATCGATGTGGTGAAGGACTGCCTGCGGCTGAAGCGCCACGTGATCACGCCCAGCTACGTGCCCGACGCGCTGTGGCCGCTGCACGCGGACGCCAAGGCGGCGGGGCTCATCTTCCTGAACGAACTGGGCCTCGACCCCGGCATCGACCACATGAGCGCCATGCGCATCCTGGACCGCATCCGCGGCGAGGGCGGCCGCATGGAGGCCTTCGAGAGCTATTGCGGTGGACTGGTGGCGCCCGAAAGCGACGACAACCCGTGGGGCTACAAGTTCAGCTGGAACCCGCGCAATGTGGTGCTGGCCGGGCAGGGCGGCATGGCCCGGTACATCAAGGACGGCAGCTACAAGTACCTCCCCTACCACCGGCTCTTCCGCGAAACGGTGCGGGTGACGGTGCCCGGCTTCGGGGACTTCGACGGCTATGCGAACCGCGATTCGCTGAAGTACCGCGCGCACTATGGGCTGCAGGAGATCCCCACGCTGGTGCGCGGCACCCTGCGGAAGGCGGGCTTCTGCGCCGCGTGGGACGCTTTCGTTCAGTTGGGCTGCACGGACGACGGCTTCGCGATGGAGCTGCGGCCCAACGCCACCTGGGAGGAGTTCATGGAGGCCTTCCTGCCGCACGACGTGGAGCGGGACGTGCGCTCGAACCTGGCCCACACCCTCGGCCTCGACCCGAAGGGCGAGGTGATGGACCGGCTGGACTGGCTGGGCCTCTTCAGCCGCGAGCGCATCGGCGTGCAGGGGCTGAGCCCGGCGGCCACCTTGCAGCACCTGCTGGAGGCCAAGTGGAAGCTGGGGCCGGCGGACAAGGACATGGTGGTGATGTGGCACCGGTTCCGCTACACGGTGGAGGACCGGCACCAGGAGCTGCAGGCCTCGCTGGTGGTGCTGGGCGAGGACCCGGTGCGCACGGGCATGGCGAAGACCGTGGGGCTGCCCCTGGCCTTCGCGGCGAGGCTGGTGCTGGGTGGTGCGGTGAAGGAGCGCGGCGTGCTGCTGCCGATCACACCCGCGATCTACGACCCCATCCTGGATGCGCTGGAGGCCGCCGGCATCGTGTTCAACGAGGAGGAGGTCGAAGGCTAGAACTTCAACAGGAACGGCGCCAGCAGCCTGCGGTACGCCTCGCTGAAGCGGCCGGGCCGGTGCTCCACGAGCAGTTCCTCCTGCCGCAGCGGCGACGGGCCGTGCACGAGTTCCAGGAGCACGCGTTTCGGCGGCCGACCCTCCAGGTAGTGCAGCACGCAGCGACGCACGGGGAACAGGCCGCGGTCGGCGGCGATGGTGCAGAGGTCCGCCTCGCGGTTCAGCGGGATGATGCATACGAAGCGACCGGCAGGCGCAAGCAGCCGCACAGTGACCTCCAGCAGCTCCGTGAAGGTGAGCCCGCCGTCGTGCTTGGCGACGCCGGTGCGCGTGTCGGGGGAATCCATCTCACCCGCGTAGAACGGGGGGTTGCAGAGGATGCGGTCGTAGGGCTCGCTCGACCGCATGCGGCGCACGTCCATGCGGTGCACCCGCACCCGAACGGCCCACGGGCTCGCGGCCGCGTTCTCCGCCGCCTGCCCGGCCGAAGGCTCGTCGATCTCCACGGCATCGATGCGGGCGACGGGGTTGCGCTGTGCGGCCATCAGGGCCAGCACCCCGGTGCCCGTGCCGATGTCCAGGATGCGCGCGCCATCCACATCGGCCCACGCACCGAGCACCACGGCATCGGTGCCCACCTTCAGGGCGCATCGGTCCTGCTGGAGGCTGAACTGCTTGAAGCGGAAGGGCGTCGCGGCCACTAGCTGTTCCGATACAGATCGACCAAGCCCTCCGGCGTGCGGATGGTGAGGGTGCGTTCCTCCATGTCGAGGTCCACGATCATCTCCTCGACAAGGGGCACCATCACCTCCTGCTCGCCGTGGAGGATCACCAGCACGGGGTTCCGGTCGGTGCCTTCGATGGCCGTGACCTCACCGAGGTCGCCGTGCACCTCGTCGCGCACCACCAGGCCGATGAACTCGTCGGGGTCCCAGCTCTCGTCGCTGCCGTCGCTCAGCAGGCCGGGCGGGGCGTAGAGGTCGCGCCCCACCAGGATGGCCGCGCTCTGCGGGTCGTGGAAGTCGTCGAACTTCACCAGCACATCACGTCCCTTCTCGCGCAGGTCGGTGAAGAAGAAGGGCACCTTCTGGCCCTCGATGTCCACGAAGAGCGAACCGGCGTGGACAAGGTCGTCGGTGTCGCAGCCCTCCAGGTGCACGGTGAGGTCGCCCTGGTGCCCCCAGGGTTTGCCCAGCTTGCCGATGCGGTGCAGGCTCTCCAGGTCCATGCCCGAAGGTAGGTCGGTGAACGGAAAAGGCCCGCGTCGGTGGACGCGAGCCTCTCCCAGGAAGGTGCGGGACGCTTATTCGGCGGGGGCTTCGGCCGGTGCCTCGCCCTCGGCGGGCGCCTCTACGGGCGCTTCTGCGGGAGCGGCGGCGAGCTTGGCGCTCAGCTTGGCGGCCATCTCGGCGGCCTTGCGCTTCTCGGCATCGAGGCGGGCCTTCTGGGCCTGCTCCGCGCCGGAGGCCAGCGTGCTGCGCTTGCCCTCGATCTTGGTGTTCTTCTCGTTCAGCCAGGCGTCGAAGCGGCGGTCGGCCTCCTCCTGACCGAAGGCGCCCTTCTTGACGCCGTTCTGCAGGTGGTTGCGGTACACCACGCCGGTGTAGCTCAGGATGGCCCGGCAGGTGTCGGTGGGCTGGGCCCCCTTCTGCATCCAGTCGAGCGCCTTGGTGCGGTCGATCTCGATGAACGCGGGGTTCTGGTTGGGGTCGTAGGCACCGATCCTCTCGATGTACTTCCCATCGCGCGGTGCGCGTTGATCAGCCACCACGATGTGGTAGTACGGCTGGCCTTTCTTGCCTTTCCTCTGAAGGCGGATGCGGGTCGGCATGTCGCTGGTTGTTTATCCCCTTGCTCGAAGGGGCCGCGAAGATAGGCGGATCCCCGCGATGGGCGACACCCTATCGGAAATTGAGCCAGCTACCGCCGTTCTCCACCTGGTCGAGGCCCTGGGCGCGGAGCCACGCGGTGGCCTGCCCGCTGCGGTTGCCCGAAGCGCACACCAGCACGATGGGCCCGGTGATGGCCTTGAGGCGCGGCAGCTCGCGCTGCACGGTGTCCAAAGGGATGTTGATGGAACCCTCCACATGCCCGCCGGCGAACTCGGCCGGGGTGCGGACATCAATGACGGTGGCCCCTTCCGGCAGGGCGGGGCGGGCGGTGGAACCGAAGATCTGGCCGAAGATGCTCATGGTGCGTGTGTTGCGGGTACAAAGGTGGGGGCCGGATGGCGGTGGCGGACGGTGACCCGGATCACCGGCCCGTGCGATGGGCCATCTTTGCGGGGCAACCCATCGCCATGCGCACCCTGCTGCTCCTCACCGCCCTGCTGGCCGCGCCGCTTGTGCACGCCCAGAACGTCATTCACGCCATGGCCATCGGGAACTGGCGCAATGGTCCGGTGGTGGTCCTCACCCCGGTGTTCGCCACCACCGAGGCGGCCACCACCCCGCAGCTGATCGAACGCGTGAAGCGCGAGCACCCCGAGCTGGCCGCAGTGACCGACATTGACGTGATGCGCTTCGCCACCGTGGAGGAGGGAGAGGCCCAGCGCGCCTCCCTGAAGGCCAAGTACGGCATGCGCAAGCTGGAAGTACTGCTGCTGGAGCCCCCCGCGCCGGTGGGCATGCCCACGACCAAGCCATGAGGGTGCGGAACCACCTGGCCGCGGCCCTGCTGCTGGCAGGGGCCGGGACGCAGGCCCAGACCGCCCCTCCGCTCATCCCGGCACCGGCCGACCTGCAGCTCGACGGCGGCAGCCTCGACCTGCGCTGCCCGTGGGTGGTGACGGCCGACGCCCCGCTGCCGGGCATGGTGGAAGCGGAGCTCCTGGCCCTGCACCCCGCTTCGGACCTGGCCTGCTTCGCCCCCACCCCCATCACCTTCCACCGCGTCGCGTTCGACACGCTGATGCCCCCGGAATGGCATCGGGTGCAGGTCACCGGCGGCGGCATCACCATCACCGCCCCGTCGGAGGCCGGGCTCTACCGCGGCAGCCGCACCTTGGTCCAGTTGCTGGAGCATGCCCGCACGAGCGGCTCCCTCCCCTGTCTCACCATCACCGACCACCCGCGCTTCCCCTGGCGGGGCATGCACCTCGACGCCTGCCGCCACTTCTGGTCGGTGGAGTTCACCAAGACGTACATCGACCTGCTGGCGCGCTACAAGATGAACAGCTTCCACTGGCACCTCACGGAGGACCAGGGCTGGCGGATCGAGATCAAGAAGTACCCCAAGCTCACCGACGTGGGCGCGTGGCGCCGCGGCAGCCAGGTGGGTCCGTACAGCCGGCGTGAGTACGACAGCGTGGCCTACGGCGGCTTCTACACGCAGGAGCAGATCAAGGAGGTGGTGGCCTACGCGGCGGCGCGCCACATCACCGTCGTGCCGGAGATCGAGATGCCGGGACATGCGATGGCCGCGCTGGCGAGCTACCCGCAGCTGGGCTGCACGGGCGGTCCGTACGAGGTGCAGAAGGGTTGGGGCGTGTTCGATGATGTGTTCTGCGCGGGCAACGACAGCGTGTTCACCGTGCTGGAGGATGTGCTCACCGAGGTGATGGCGCTCTTCCCCGGCCCGTACATCCACATCGGCGGCGACGAGTGCCCCAAGGAGCGCTGGAAGACCTGCGCGAAATGCCAGGCGCGGATGAAGTCCAATGGGCTCAAGGACGAGCACGAGCTGCAGTCCTACTTCATCCAGCGCATCGAGCGGTTCGTGAACAGCAAGGGAAGGAAGATCATCGGGTGGGATGAGATCCTCGAGGGTGGCCTGGCACCGAACGCGGCCGTGATGAGCTGGCGCGGAACGGAGGGCGGCATTGCGGCGGCGCGGAGCGGACATTACGCCGTGATGAGCCCCGGCAGCCATTGCTACTTCGACCACTACCAGGGCGACCCCGCGAACGAACCGCTGGCCTTCGGCGGCCACACCACATTGCAGAAGGTGTACGGCTACGAGCCGATCCCCGCCGACCTGAAGCCCGAAGAGCACACGTACATCCTCGGTGCGCAGGGCAACGTGTGGACGGAGTACATCCTGACGCCCGAGCACGTGGAGTACATGGCCGTGCCGCGCATGCTGGCGCTGGCGGAAGTGCTGTGGACGCCGAAGAAGAAGCGCGATGAGAAGGATTTCATCCAGCGACTGGAGAACGAGTTCCCGAAGCTGGAGGCGATGCAGGTGAATGCGAGCAGGAGTCTTTATCAAGTGAAGATCAGGCCCGAACAGGGAGAAAATGCTGGAGAGATCAGAGTCGTGCTCTCAGCGGCAAGAGAAGGAATGCCGATCAAA
This sequence comes from Flavobacteriales bacterium, assembly GCA_020847755.1. Taxonomy (GTDB): domain Bacteria; phylum Bacteroidota; class Bacteroidia; order Flavobacteriales_F; family PHOS-HE28; genus PHOS-HE28. Next base: position 9,564 of record JADLBK010000212.1, read on the forward strand.
GTGACATTAACGGATCATCCACCAGAACCTGATGGAAGCTACATGATGGCGATCGGGAATTCCACAAGCGAATACGGTGGTCCTTTCACCATAACGGAACCATTCATCGTATCGGCTGTATGTTTCACAAAGGACATATTCACGAAAGAGGCCTTTCCTGCATCATCCAAGACGTTCAACTTCAACCTCGCCACCGCCCGCCCGATCACCCTCAGCGTGCAAGCCAACGAAAGCGACAACGAGGGCGGCGCCTTCACTTTAGTCGATGGCATCACCGCACAGGAGAATCGTGTGAACACCGAGTGGTTGGGCTGGCGCGAGGGCGTCA